>JAMPYA010000045.1 GCA_023700885.1 Flavobacteriaceae bacterium | reverse complement strand
CTATCATTACAATTTTTGCAAATAAATAAAGGGCATACATATTAAAAATGAGGTGAAACCAATCAGCGTGAAGAAATCCAGAAGTTAACATTCTAAACCTTTCACCTTTTTTAATGTTCAAAATTTGAAATTTATATTTGCCAAAAAAACTCAAATCATTAAACCCTTTTATAGAAACTAGTACATTTGTGGCAATGATGATAATTAATAATATATTCATTTTATTTTTTTATATCAAAGATAAAATTATTACGATATTTGCACCACTTTAAATGATGTATTTAATTAGTTATATAATTCTGTATCCCTTCATCTTTTTGATGTCGCGCATGCCTTTTTGGTTAGCTTATCTCGTGTCTGATTTGCTTTACTACATCTCTTATTATATTATTAGATATAGAAAAAAAGAAGTTTTTTATAACTTACAATTGGTTTTTCCTGAAAAATCAGAAAAGGAAATTACTCAAATTGCTAAAGATTTTTATGCTCACTTTGGTGATATGCTGTTAGAATCTGTTAAAACTTTTGCAATGAGTGAGCAGGAATTTGAAAAAAGATATCACTTTAAAAATCAAGAAATTTTTTTAGAACTGGCTAAAAAAGATAAAAGTATTGCTTTAGTTGGGGCTCATTATGCCAATTGGGAGTGGGGAATTTTACTCAATAAAAAAATGCCACATCAATTTTTTGGTGCTTACAACAAACTTAAAAATCCTTATTTTGATGCACTTATAAGGAAATCTAGAGGAAAATTTGGCAGCATATTAATGGCAACTAATGAAACAAGTGCATTGGTTAGAAATAATATCAATCATCATATATTAAGTACCTATGTGTTGGTAAGTGATCAATCTCCCATGATTCAAAAAGCTCAATATTGGAGAAATTTTATGGGAATAAAAGTTCCTGTTCATATTGGTGCTGAAACTCTTGCTAAAAAATATGATTTAGCCGTTGTATTTTTTGATGTTGAAAAAATTAAACGTGGTTATTACGAAGTTACTTTTAAGCTGATAGCAGAAGATACCTCACTATATAAAAATTTCGAAATAACAGATCGATATATTGATATAGTCGAAGCGCAAATTAAAAGAAAGCCATCACTTTATTTTTGGACTCACAAACGTTGGAAACACAAAGATAAAGCTCCTATCAATTAAACCATTTTTTTACTAATTCTTCTTCAATTTTTACATTGCTTATATGTACAAATTCATTTGTTTCTGAATGATACGTATAATCTTCCTTCCAAATTTCAAAATTTTCTGCTGTTTGTTTAATACTTTCGCATACAAATTCAACTTCTTTATTTGTAATAGTAGGATGAATTGACATACGAACCCATCCAGGTCTATCAATTAAACAACCTTCAATAATTTTATGTTCAATTTCTTTAGATGTTTGAATATCAACATGTAAAAGATAATGACCATAAGTTCCTGCACACGAACATCCTCCTCTAGTTTGAATTCCGAAATGATCATTTAACAATTTAACTACTAAATTATAGTGGGCATTATCAATAAAAAATGAAAAAATTCCCAATCTGTGTTTATGTTGTTCTGCTAATAAATGAAGATTTTTTATTTTAGATAATCGCTCAAAAACTATTTTGTTGATTTCTTCTTCACGTTTTTCAATTTTTTTAGGATCCATCTGTTCTTTTAACTGTATAGCTAAAGCAATTTTAATGGTCTGTAAAAAACCCGGGGTTCCACCATCTTCTCTAATTTCAATATCTTCAATATAATCGCGATCTCCCCATGGATTTGTATAATTAACAGTTCCACCACCCGGATTATCAGGAATCATATTATGGTATAAGTTTTTATTAAAAATTAAAACTCCGGAAGTACCAGGTCCTCCTAAAAATTTATGAGGTGAAAAGAAAATAGCATCTAAATAATTTTCATTATCAGGATGCATATCAATATTTACATAAGGTGCAGAACAAGCAAAATCAACAAAACAAACTCCGTTATGCTGATGTATTATTTTAGCAATTTTGTGATAATCTGTTTTGATGCCTGTTACATTAGAACAAGCGGTTACTGAAGCTATTTTTATGGGTCTATCTTTATGTTCTTCGAGAAGTCGTCTAAAATTTTCAAAACAAATTAAACCTGAATCTTGACAAGGAATAATTATTACATCTGCAATCGTTTCCAACCAAGAAGTTTGATTAGAATGATGTTCCATATGAGAAATAAAAACCAACGGTTTTAATGCTGGAGGAACTTGAGTAAATGGTTGTAGATTTTCAGCAATTTTAAGTCCCAAAATACGTTGAAACTTATTGATAACACCTGTCATTCCACTTCCGTAGGTAATTAACACGTCATTTTTGTTGGCGTTTACATGATTTTTAATAATTTCTCTAGCTTTGTGATAAGCCATGGTCATAGCAGCGCCAGTTATGGAAGTTTCAGTATGCGTATTTGCCACAAATGGTCCAAATTCCTCGAGCATTTTTTCTTCAATAGATCTGTACAATCTACCACTGGCAGTCCAATCTGTATATAAAATTTGCTTTTCACCGTAAGGCGAATTGAATGTTTGATTTATACCAATAATATTATCTCTAAATGGCTTGAAATATTTTTCTAATAGAGTTTCTTTTGATTTCATCTTTTAAACAATGTTCTTTAAAGACATTTCTTGTATTTCATACATTATTTTGTTTGCCAATGCATCTGCATTTTCCTGAGAATTACTTTCAGTATAAATTCTGATGATTGGTTCTGTATTTGATTTACGAAGGTGAATCCATTCGGTATCAAAATCAATTTTAACGCCATCTACCGTACTGATTTCTTCGGAACTATATAATTTTATGACTTCACTTAAAATCTTATCTACGTTAACCATTGGTGTTAATTCAATTTTATTTTTACTCATAAAATACGATGGATATGAATCTCTAAGTTCTCTACAACTCATTTTCATATGCGCTAAATGTGATAAAAACAAGGCTAATCCAACTAAAGAATCACGACCATAATGTGATTCTGGATAAATAATTCCGCCATTGCCCTCACCACCAATAACGGCATTTGTAGCTTTCATCATTGCTACCACATTTACTTCACCTACTGCTGATGCGTTGTATTTTTGATGATATTTATCTGTAACATCGCGTAAAGCTCTAGATGATGATAAATTTGAAACGGTATTTCCTGGCGTATTTTTAAGTACATAATCTGCACAAGCCACCAAGGTATATTCTTCACCGAACATAGAACCATCTTCACAAACAATGGCAAGCCTATCTACATCAGGATCAACAACAATTCCGAGATGTGCATTTTCTTTAACTACTAATGATGAAATTTCTGTTAGATGCTCTGGCAATGGTTCTGGATTGTGAGGAAAATTTCCGTTTGGATCGCAATATAACTTGATATACTCTACTCCTAATTTATCTAATAATGCCGGAATCGCAATTCCTCCTGTAGAGTTAACAGCATCAACAACTACTTTAAATTTTGCTTTTTTAATAGCATCAACATCAACTAATTTCAATTTTAAAACTTCTTCTATATGTTTTTCCATATAATCAGTACGTTTTGAAAATTTGCCTAAATCATCTACTTCTGCAAATTCAAAAGATTCATCATCTGCAATTTTTAAAACTTCTTCTCCATCATTTCCGTTGATAAATTCCCCTTTTTCATTCAACAACTTTAAAGCATTCCATTGTTTTGGATTGTGAGAAGCCGTAATTATAATGCCACCTTGAGCTTTTTCTAGAGCAACAGCTACTTCAACTGTTGGTGTGGTAGATAATCCTAAATCAAGTACATCAATTCCTAAACCTATTAAAGTTTCAGAAACCAAACCACTTATCATTTTACCTGAAATACGTGCATCTCTACCAATGACTACTTTTATTTTTTGGTGATTATTTCTTTGTTTTAACCAAAATCCATAGGCTGATGTAAATTTAACTGCATCTAAGGGCGTTAAATTTTCACCCACTTTATTACCTATTGTTCCTCTTATTCCTGATATTGATTTTATAAGTGTCATTTAAGTTTATTTTTTTATCAAAGATACTTTTATTGTAAAAAAACTCCACAAAAAAACGCCGTTAATTTCTTAACGGCGTTTAAAATTATAAGCTAATGTTTTTACTATTTTTTCTTAGATTTAGCATCCATTTTTGCTTTTAATGCAGCTAACTCTTCATTTACATCAGCAAAAGTAGTTTTTTCAGATGTTGCTTCTGCTTTTTGAGTTGCAGCCTTAACATTTTTTTCTTCTTGCTCTTTGTAAACAGCAGTATGAGACACCACAATTCTTCTGTATTCTTTATTAAATTCTAATACTTTGAAGGTTGCTTTATCACCTTTTCCAAGTTTGCCGCCTTCTTCTTTTTCCATCTGACGACCTGGTAAAAATGCTTCTACACCATCACCTAAAATTACAATAGCACCTTTATCTGTTTTTTCTTTGATGGTTCCTTCGTGAACTGAATCGACAGTATAAGTTTCTTCGTGAGCTTCCCAAGGATTATCCTCAGTATGTTTGTGACCTAAATTTAATTTACGACCTTCAACATCCAATTCTAAAACCTGAACTTCTAATTTGTCTCCAATTTTCACGAAATCTGATGGGTGTTTAATTTTTTCTGTCCAAGAAAGGTCTGAAATATAAACTAAACCGTCAATTCCTTCTTCTAATTCAACAAACACACCGAAGTTAGTATAATTTCTAACAGTACCTGTATGTGTTGAACCTACTGGATATTTTTCTGCAATGTTAGTCCATGGATCTGGATGTAATTGTTTTATTCCTAAAGACATTTTACGACCTTCTCTATCTAATGTTAAAATTACAGCCTCTACTTCATCTCCAACTTTTACGAAATCTTGTGCAGAACGTAAATGTGTTGACCATGACATTTCAGAAACGTGAATTAATCCTTCTACACCTTCTGCTACTTCGATAAATGCACCATAATCAGCAATTACCACAACTTTTCCTTTTACTTTATCACCAACAGCAATGTCAGCAGCTAAAGCATCCCAAGGGTGTGCTTGTAATTGTTTTAAACCTAATTGGATTCTTGTTTTCTCATCATCAAAATCAAGAATTACAACATTTAATTTTTGATCTAATTCTAAGACTTCACTTGGGTGATTAATTCTACTCCAAGAAAGGTCAGTAATGTGGATTAATCCATCTACACCACCTAAGTCAATAAACACACCGTAAGAAGTAATGTTTTTAACAACACCTTCTAATACCTGTCCTTTTTCTAATTGACCAATAATTTCTTTCTTTTGTGATTCAATATCAGCCTCAATAAGTGCTTTGTGAGATACTACTACGTTTTTGAATTCATGGTTGATTTTTACCACTTTGAACTCCATAGTTTTTTCTACATATTGATCGTAATCTCTAATTGGCTTAACGTCTATTTGTGATCCTGGTAAAAATGCTTCAATTCCGAAAACATCTACAATCATACCACCACGAGTTCTGCATTTTACAAAACCATTAACGATTTCACCTGTATCATGAGCATGAATAACTCTATCCCATGCTTTGATTACTCTTGCTTTTTTGTGAGAAAGTACTAATTGACCATAAGAATCTTCGCGTTTGTCAACTAAAACTTCCACTTTATCACCTACTTTTAGGTGTGGATTGTAACGAAATTCATTTAAAGTAATTACACCTTCAGATTTTGAATTGATATCGATAATTGCTTCACGATCAGTCATTCTCATAACTACACCTTCAATTACCTCATTTTCATTCACAAAACCGATTGTTCCAACTAAAGCATCTTCAAATTCTTTAAGTTTAGCTTCATCAACCGCTTCAATACCTTGCTCGTATTTGTGCCAGTTAAAATTGTCTAAAAATTCTTGAGGAGTTACTTTTTTTTCAGCTGGAGTTGCTACTTCTGTTGTTTGAGCTTCTAATTGCTCATCCATGTTTGTTGTTTCTTCAGACATATGCTGATGATTAAAATTTTGTATCTGCATGTTTTTCAGATTTTTAACGCGATAAAACTTACAGAGTTGTTATATAAATTTCGTTTTAATCCTTTTAAAATCTGTTATCGCTAAAAGGCGTGCAAATTTACAAAATAATTATTAAGATAACCAAAAGATATTGAAGGAATTAATTTAATATTAAATCAATTTATCCTAGTAAACTTTTAAGAGCATTTACTTTTTCTTTCCTTACTATTATTTCTGAGTCAAAAAATCAATTAAATAAATCTTTAATCTACTATTTGAATAACTTATAATCTCTTTTATTGAAGTAATATTCTCTATGAATTTTCAAATTTAATAGCTAAGAAAATAGCCTAAAACACTTTTTTCTAACATGATTTATTAAATCAGGATGTAAAAAATAATAATACCTCCTATTTGTATACAAAATCTTTCATTTAACTATTTTATTTCATCAACTACGAAATTCAGTATTAAAATCTAAAAATAAACAATCTGAAATGTCAATAATCGATGATGAATTGTTTAATTTTGAACTTCTATTCTAAGTTTTAGAACAAAACAACATACTATGCAATTTGATTTTTTCCTTTCAAATATTTTAAAATTACAACAATTACCCTTAGGCGGATTAGATTCTCAATATAAAATGGCTCCTGAACTAAGAAAACTCATTGACCACGAAAATATTCATTTAAGAAATCCAAAAGAAGCCGCTGTTCTGGTTCTTTTTTTTCCTAATGAATTTAATGAAACCATGTTTATTTTAACCAAAAGGGCTAAATATAACGGAGTACATTCATCACAAATTAGCTTCCCAGGTGGAAAACATGAATACGCAGATATATTAATGAAAACAACTGCTTTAAGAGAAGCTAATGAAGAAATAGGTATTAATAAAGAAGATATAAATCTTTTTAAAACTTTGACTAAAGTTTATATTCCTCCCAGTAATTTTTGGGTTACTCCTTATTTAGGATATATTAATTATCATCCATTTTATTACAAAAATGATGAAGTTGAAAATGTATTAGAGATCAAATTATCTGATTTAATTGATGTTAAAAATTTAACTAGTGTAAATATTAACACCTCCTATGCTGAAAATATTGATGTTCCGTGCTTTAAATTAAATGACGAAATTGTATGGGGAGCGACAGCAATGATGTTAAGCGAGATCTACGATTTAATTAAATTATTATAATCCGATTTTCTTATTAAATTTGCAACACATATTAGTTTTATGACATTATTCAAAAGAAATCCATTTGGACATATTTTATTTCTAAAGAAATGGTTAATCCGTATTTTTGGATTGATATCCCATCAACGATACAGAGGGTTTAATGATCTTCGAATCGAAGGCTCTCAATATATTCGTGATTTACCTCCAAATAAAGTATTATTTGTATCTAACCATCAAACTTATTTTGCCGATGTTGCTGCAATGATGCATGTATTTAATGCTTCTTTAAAAAATCGCGTAGATTCTATTAAAAACATTGGTTATATATGGAATCCTAAATTAAATATTTACTATGTTGCCGCAGCAGAAACTATGAAATCTGGTATACTGCCTAAGATTTTTGCCTATGCTGGCTCAGTGTCTATTGATAGAACATGGAGAGCATCAGGACAAGAAGTAAATAGACAAGTAAAAATGTCTGATATTAAAAATATTGGCATTGCTCTAGAAGATGGTTGGGTAATTACTTTTCCTCAGGGAACTACAAAACCATTTAAACCAATTAGAAGAGGAACAGCTCATATTATTAAGACTTATAGGCCCCTTGTGGTGCCAATTGTTATTGATGGATTTAGACGTTCATTTGATAAAAAAGGGTTATTTACCAAAAAACGAGGTATTTTACAATCTATGGTAATTAAACCACCATTAGAAATAGATTATGAAAATGAACCCGTTGAAAGTATTATAGAAAAAATTGAGTTTGCTATTGAACAACATCCATCTTTTTTAAAGGTTGTACCAATAGATGATTACGTTAAAAGCGAAGAAGAACTTAATAAAAAACGTGATTTCTGGAAATCTTATTAAATTTTTATTTTTTTTCATATTTCTTACTTTTTTTCAATAACTATTATCAATAGTTTTTATATCTTTATCGCAAAAACTTATACTAATGACTATTACACAACTTAAATACGTCTTAGCAGTTGCTGAATATAGAAATTTCACCATTGCAGCTGAGCATTCTTTTGTTACTCAACCAACATTAAGTATGCAAATACAAAAACTTGAAGAAGAATTAGAAATTCAAATCTTTAATCGAAATAAAAAACCAATAGCGCTTACAGAAATTGGAAAAAAAGTAGTTGAACAAGCTAAAACTATTGTTAATGAAAGTAATCGCTTATCGGATATTGTAGATCAGCAAAAGGGGTTTATTGGAGGCGATTTTAGAATTGGAATAATCCCTACCATCACTCCTACTCTTTTACCAATGTTTTTAAAGACATTTTTAAAAAAATATACAAAAGTTAATTTAATTGTAGAAGAACTTACTACACAGGAAATTATCAAAAAACTATCTGATGGTCATTTAGATGCTGCCATAGCAGCTACACCTTTAGAGAATGAAAATATCAAAGAAAAAATTTTATACTATGAACCTTTTGTAAATTTTATTCCTGAAAACCATCGGTTATATAGTAAGCAAAAAATAAATCCATCAGAATTGAATCTTGAGGATATTTTATTATTAAGAGATGGACATTGTTTTAAAGATAGTATTATCAATTTATGTAATATTTCACCTTTGTCTCATAAATCGGGTTTTCAATTTCAGAGCGGAAACTTTGAAACACTTATTAAATTATCAAAAGAAAATATGGGAATGACTTTACTGCCTTATTTAACAACTTTTGACTTAAATGAGAGTGATAAAAAATATTTAAGAGAGTTTAACGAACCTATTCCGGCAAGAGCTGTAAGTATAATACACCACAAATCTCAACTTAAAATGCAATTAATTGAGGCTTTAAAAACTACTATAGACAGTGTGATAAGAGGGGCCATTGCTTTTCATGATGTAAAAATTATTAGCCCATTACAAAAAACAAAAGGAGTTTATTAAACTCCTTTTGTTATTTTTCTATAATTGAAATACATGAATAAAGTTGCGGTTTATCTTTGGTAAATTCAAATAACCAAATTTTTAATTCATTTAATTCAAATGGAAGTAAAATTTGAACCGCTTTAGACAATTCTCTACAAAATAACTCAACATCAAAACTAACTCTTTCTAAAACTGTTTTAGTGTAATCGTATATAGCTCTTGCCATTTATTATTTTTATAATTAGGATTTCCAAAAATTATAACGAGAATTATTTCAATTTATTATAGATTATTAACTTTTTCTACTAATGAAAAAGCAACTGTTTCTAAGTCTTTTCTAATTGAAGCAAAATGAGCTTTTTTGTTTTCAATATTCTTTTGATTAACTCTTGCAATTAATTCATCATAAGAACTAAATGCTTCTTCTACAACAGCTTGAGATGCTTTAGCATCAGTATTAGAATTATACATTTCCCATAAATATATTGCATCAACAACATCACCTAAAACATAATTAATGTCTTTTTTTAAATTTTTTACGCTTGCCATAATTTTATTTTTATGCCGCAAATGTAGTACATTTTAATAAATATTTATAGTAAATTTTGAAGAATTTAATTGAAGTAATTTGTTTAGTTTTAAAGTTTTAATAACATCTCTATTAATCATTTACTATAACATCAATTAAGAAATTTTGAATATTTTTTTAACGATTTAAATTGATTCTTCTATTTTTGTATTTCAATCTACTATTAAATCTTGAAATGAAAATATTTATCCAAAATTTACCCAAAGCTGAATTACATCTGCACATAGAAGGAACTTTTGAGCCTGAATTGATGTTTAAAATTGCACAACGAAATCAAATTAAACTTCCTTATAATTCAGTTGAAGAATTAGCTAAAGCTTACCATTTTAATTGCTTACAAGATTTCTTGGATATTTATTATCAAGGAGCAGGGGTCTTATTATTTGAACAAGATTTTTATGACTTAACCTATAGTTATTTAACAAAATGTATGGCTCAAAATGTTAGACATACCGAAATTATGTTCGATCCTCAAACACATACAGATAGAGGAGTTTCTTTTGAAACAGTAATAAGTGGAATTTCTCGTGCAATTGAAGATGCTCAAAAGAATTTCGGAATAACTTCATTTCTAATCATGAGCTTTTTAAGACATTTATCTGAAGAAGAAGCTTTTAAAACATTAGCACAATCTCTGCCCTTTAAACATAAAATTAAAGCTGTGGGCTTAGATTCTTCTGAAAAAGGAAATCCTCCCTCAAAATTTAAAAATGTTTTTAGAGCTGCTGTTTTAGAAGGATACATTCCGTTAGCCCATGCCGGAGAAGAAGGAAATGCAGACTACGTTTGGGAAGCTATTGATTTGTTGGGAATTAAAAGAATTGACCATGGAAACAATTCACTTCAAGATGAAAAATTAGTGACAGAAATTATTAAGCGTAATTTAGCTTTAACAGTTTGTCCTTTATCAAATTTAGCTTTAAAAGTGGTCAATGATTTGAAAAATCATCCACTAAAGAAAATGATAGATTTGGGACTGAAAGTTACTATTAATTCTGATGATCCAGCCTATTTTGGGGGTCAAGTAAACCAAAATTATGAATCAATACAAGAGGCTTTGAATTTAACTAAAGAAGATTTATATCAATTAGCTAAGAATTCATTTGAATATTCGTTACTGGATGAAGCAACTAAGCAAAAAAATCTAATAGAATTAGAAGAATACTATAAATTAAATTCATAAAAAAAATCCCGAAAAACGGGATTTTTCATTTTAGTCTTTTCGTTTTTTTTCTTCCTGCTTAGCTTTTTTTTCAAGCCTTTTTTCTTTTAATGATTTTTCAGCCGGTTTTTTAGGGCTATTTTTTGAAGGTGATTTTTCTTTACCCATAATTTAGTTTTTTTTTAGATTTATAAAGATATAAAAATTTATTTTAGTCTCCAGAATAGGTTACAAAATTTCTAGGAGTTTCATATAAAGTAATAGTTAATTTTAAATTGTTATCAATTTTAGACCTCAATTTATTCCATATTATAACAGCAATATTTTCAGCAGTAGGATTCAATGTAGAAAATTCTAACAATTCTTCATTTAGATTTTTATGGTCAAAAACATCGATAATCTCTGTATTAATAATTAATTTTAACTCTTTCATATCCATCACAAATCCTGTTTCTGGGTGTATTAAACCTTTAACACTTACTATTAATTCATAATTATGACCGTGATAATTGGGATTGCTGCACTTTCCAAAAACTAAAGTGTTTCGCGCATCAGTCCAATCGCTATTATATAATTTGTGGGCAGCATTAAAATGAGCTTTTCTACTTACAGTTACATTCATTTCTAACTATTTAAATAATGATAAAAGTTTTCAAAAATAATTTTAAACCATACGGTATATTGATTCGGATTGATAAAAATATCATTTTTAACATCTTCTAAAGTCATCCATTTATAATTTTCAACTTCTTCTTTATTTATTTCAGGATAATCATCATAATAACCAATCATAACATGATCTAATTCATGTTCTGTTAATCCATTATCAAGCTGAGCGTTATAAATAAAGGATGTTACTTCTCTTAACTCGCACACAAATCCCATTTCTTCTTGCAGTCTTCTTTTTCCTGCTTCAATATTACGCTCACCATCTCGTTGATGACTGCAACAAGTATTAGTCCACAATAAAGGTGAATGATATTTAGAGGCTGCTCTTTGTTGCAACATTAATTCACCTGATTTATTAAACACAAATACAGAAAAAGCTCTGTGAAGTAAACCTTTTTTATGAGCTTCCATTTTAGGCATTACTCCAATTTGTTCATCTGATTCATTTACTAAAATTACTAGTTCTTCAGCCATAATTTTTGATTTTAAACAAATTTACAAATAAAAAACTAACAAACTTTTGTGTACTTTTGATAAAAGCAACAAATAGAAAATCTTTATGGAGAAAAACAGATTTGAAATCTTAAAAACAATATTCATAGAAAAAATTCCAGCCAATAAAATTTTCGGAATCCAAATTACAGAGTTAAAAAAAGGACATGTAAAACTACATGTACCCTTTAAAGAGGAATTTGTTGGTGATTATAAACAAGGATTATGGCATGGGGGTATTTTAGCAAGTATAGCAGACACTGCTGGTGGTTTGGCTGGAGCCTCTACCCTTTCTTTTCCTGATGATAAAATAAATACAATCGATATGCGTGTAGATTACCTTAATGGAGCCCTTAAAAAAGATATTTATGTGGAAGCCGATTTAATCAAAATTGGAAATAGAGTAATTAAAGCAGATGTTAAAATATATCAAGAAGGCTCTCTAGAACCTGTTGCCCTTGCGCGCTGTGCCTATAGCATTTTAAGAAAAAAAATGTTTTAGTTTTATAAACAAAATTACAGAAGTCTTAAATTTACTCACTAGGTTTTAGATATTAGAAGATTCATGTATCTTTGCACCTCAATTAAAAATTCATGAGTTTTTTAAAAGAAATACAACGCAGAAGAACCTTTGGTATAATTTCGCATCCCGATGCTGGTAAAACAACCTTGACAGAAAAACTACTTTTATATGGTGGTGCTATTCAAGAAGCTGGTGCTGTAAAAAGCAATAAAATTAAAAAAGGTGCTACTTCCGATTTTATGGAAATTGAACGCCAACGTGGTATTTCTGTGGCAACTTCAGTATTAGCATTTGAATATAAAAACAAAAAAATTAACATATTAGACACTCCGGGTCACAAAGATTTTGCTGAAGATACTTTTAGAACTTTAACAGCTGTTGATAGTGTTATTGTTGTAATTGACGTAGCTAAGGGAGTTGAAGAGCAAACAGAAAAGTTAGTTGAAGTTTGTAGAATGCGGAATATACCGATGATTATTTTTATCAATAAGTTGGATAGAGAAGGTAAAGATGCTTTTGATTTAATGGATGAAGTTGAACAAAAACTTGGTTTACGTGTAACTCCCTTAAGTTTCCCAATCGGAATGGGCTATGATTTTAAGGGAATTTATAATATTTGGGATAAAAAATTGAATTTATTTTCTCCCGATCAAAAACAAAAAATATCAACCGGAATTGAATTTACTGATTTAGAAAGTAAAGAACTCGAACAATTTGTAGGTTTAAAATCTGCTAATAAACTTAGAGAAGAGTTAGAATTGGTATATGAAGTTTATCCGGAATTTAACAGAGATGAATATTTAAATGGAGACTTACAACCAGTATTTTTCGGATCTGCATTAAACAACTTTGGAGTAAAAGAGTTGTTAGAGTGTTTTATAGAAATTGCCCCTACTCCACGTCCAAAGCAATCAGAAGAGCGTTTAGTAAATCCTGATGAAAAAACTTTTACCGGATTTGTATTTAAAATTCACGCTAATATGGATCCCAACCATCGAGACCGATTAGCATTCATTAAAATTGTATCTGGCACATTTAAGAGAAATGCTCCTTATGTACATGTTAGACTTAACAAAAAAATGAAATTTTCGAGTCCAAACACATTTTTTGCGGAAAAAAAAGAAATTGTAGAAGAATCATTTCCGGGCGATATTGTTGGATTACATGATACCGGAAATTTTAAAATTGGAGATACCTTAACTGAAGGAGAAATGTTGAATTTTAAAGGAATTCCGAGTTTTTCACCAGAACATTTTAGGTATATCAACAATGCAGATCCTCTAAAATCTAAACAATTATTTAAAGGTGTAGACCAGTTAATGGATGAAGGAGTTGCACAGTTATTTACTTTAGACTATAACAGTCGTAAAATTATTGGAACTGTTGGAGCTTTACAATACGAAGTGATTCAACATCGATTAGAACATGAATATGGAGCGAAATGTTCTTATGAACCAATCAATATTCACAAAGCTTGTTGGGTACATCCGGATGATGAAAAAAATGAAGAGTTTAAAGAATTTTTGCGTGTAAAACAGCGTTATTTAGCTAGGGATAAACAAAATCAATTAGTATTTTTGGCTGACTCTCCATTTACCATTCAAATGACTCAACAAAAATATCCATCAGTTAAATTACACTTTACCAGTGAATTTAATCCTTTAAAAAAATAAAAATAACCTTAAATTTAAAAAACATGAAAGACGGATTATATGCTTCGTTAAAAACAACAAAAGGAACAATT
>JAMPYA010000044.1 GCA_023700885.1 Flavobacteriaceae bacterium | reverse complement strand
GCTTCAAAATTTGAAGCAGTAGATGATACAGAGTAAATGTTAATTAACCCTAATAAGATTAGTGAAATATAGAGTAGAATAAGTAAAAAATCTGCTCCGTAAAATATGTTATTTCGTTGCTTTCTCAAAACTTGTTAATGAAAATAATTGTTTTTGATATTGATATTCAAGGCTTTTGTCTATCATACCTTGTTCCATGGCAGTTCTTAAAACTTCCCTTGTTAAATACTTTTCAATCATTAAACTTGCAATAGGAGCAGCGATAGTTGCTCCGAATCCCCCGTTTTCTACAAAGATTGCAATCGCTATTTTTGGATTTTCTTTGGGTGCAAAGGCTATAAAAATTGAATGATCTTCAAATTGAACTTTCCTGCCATTAATTCGTTTAAAATTTTCTGCAGTTCCGGTTTTACCACACATTTGAATAGTTTCCATTCTAGAGTATCTAGCTGTTCCAATTTCAAAAACCTGAAACATACCATCAATTATTGGTTCAAAATGTTTAGGGTCTATTGTAGTTACTTTTTTCTGATTAAAACCAGTAAATGGTTTATCAGTAATTTTTTTAAGGATATGAGGCGTGTAATAGTAACCTTTATTTGCAATTGTTGCAGTTAAATTTGCCAACTGAATGGGTGTTGTTAAAACTTCTCCTTGTCCTATTGCGTTAGAAATTGTAGCTGTTGATCTCCAATTTCCATTTTTGTAATTTTTATTGTAATACTCTGAATTCGGAATATGACCACGTCTTCCAATTGGTAAATCATAGCCTAAAAAATCGCCTAAACCAAAGCTCTGCATATGTGCACTCCAAGTATCTATTCCTTTAGAAGGTGATTTATATTTATCGATTGTTCTTTTGTAAACATTTGCAAAATAGGCATTACATGATTTATAAATAGCCATTTCAAGTTTTATAGGATAATTAACGACACCACAATGACAAGCCATAAATGCTTTTGAACTTGAACCATATTGAAATCCGTGATAACAATAAAAACTTGTTTCTGGTGTTATAACACCTTCTTGCAGACCCACAAGTGCATTGACTATTTTAAATGGAGAACCAGGTGGATATTGTGCCAGAAGTGATCTGTCATACATGGGCAGATTAAATTTATCGCCAAATAATTTTACAGAGTTTTTGGAACGATCTTTACCAACCATTAGATTAGGATTGTAAGTTGGCATAGAAATTAAAGTTAAAATTTCACCTGTTTGAGGATCGATTGCTACAATCCCTCCTCGTTTATTTTGCATCAATTTTTCACCATATTGTTGTAAATCAATATCAATTGTTAAGGTGATATCTTTTCCAGGTTCTGGTAAAGAATCAAAAGAACCCTCTCTATATGGACCAATTTCTCTATTAAAACGATCTTTCTGAATAAATCTCATTCCTTTTTTACCGCGAAGAATTTCTTCGTATTGTTTTTCTATACCCTGAGCTCCAATTAGTTCACCAGATTGATAATATGGGTTTTTCTGAATTAAATCATCATTTACTTCACTTATATAGCCTAAAACATTGGCTGCAGAATTTACCATATATTCTCGTTGAGATCTACTTTGGATATAAAATCCTTTAAATTTGTACATCTTTTCCTGGATGTATGCATATTCTTCTTTAGTTATTTGAGAAAGGAAAACTGAAGGTAAATAAGGCGAATAGATTCTAGATTTTTCTATTTTTTTGATAAATTCACTTTTATCTATTTTAATTAAACTGCATAATTCAAGTGTATCTAAATCATTTATTTCACGAGGAATAACCATAATATCATATGATGGTTGATTGGCAGCCAACAAAATCCCATTTCTATCAAAAACATAACCTCTTTCTGGATATTGGTAATTGACTCTTACAGCAGCATTATTAAGCGGAGAAATTCTATACGCATCATCAATAATTTGAATATAAAACAAGCGCAAAATAAAAATGGCCCCTACAATAATTATAAAATAAAAAAGTAATAATCCTCTATGCATTATTTGTTCTTGCTAACTAAAATATAATATCCAAAGGTAGTAACTAGAAATGTAAAAATAGTTGATAACAACGTTCTTTTAAGAATTTCAAAAAAAGATTGAATATCAAAAAATTCTAAACTAAAGATTAAAAAATGATGAATTAAAATCAATATAAAGAAATATGCTAAAACTTTATCAACTGAAATAGAGGTAATTTGAAATGTATAATATTCGAATTCAGATTTTCTTAGAATTAATTGAACAAAATACAACCTAAAATATGCAATGAACAATGTAGATGCTGCATGAATTCCACCTGAATCTGTAAAAAAATCAATTGTTAATCCAATTAAAAAACTAAAAATCAATAAGACGCTTCTTTCTTTTTTAAAGGGAAATAAAAAAACAAAAGCTATGTATGGATATGGATTTAAATAACCAAATAAATTGATATTGTTAAAAATCAGGATTTGTAAAAATACCAATCCAATGAATCGAAATGTGTTGCTAAAAAAAATATTATTCATGTTTTTTTTCTAGATTTTCAATTTCTTTTTTATCAATATTATTTACAATATAAACATAACCTAAATTACTCATATCTGTAAAAAGGGTTACAGTAATATTTTCATAATAATTATTTCTTAAATTAAGACTTTTGATAGTTCCAACAGGAATACCTTCCGGAAATAATACTGATTTACCACCGGTTACAATAGTATCTCCAATTTTAAGCGATGCTCTTCTAGGAAAATCAAGTAATTGAGCTTCCTCATAATTTTTTCCATTCCAAGCCAAAGTACCAAAATGATTGCTGTTTTTAACCCCTACATTAATTTTAGAATTTTCATTAAGTAAAGAAAGTATGGTAGCAAAATTTGGAGAAACATCTTGTATCACTCCAACAATACCGTTTGGTAAAATAACTCCCATATCTCTTTGAATACCGTGTTTTAATCCTTTATTGATGGTTAAAAAGTTATTGCGTTTAGAATAGCTATTATTAATAACTTTAGCTGTTATATATTGATATTCCTGATGATAAACAGTATCTGTAACTTGGCGTATTACACTGTCAATATTGATTTTTTTCTTTGATAGTAAATTTTTTAAATAAGTATTTTCCTCAGCTAATTTCTGATTTTCATTGGCTAATGAAAAGTAATTACTTAAGTTATTAGTTTTATTGTAAATTCCTCCAATTATTGAATTAGAGGATGTTATAAGTTTACTTTTGTGATATGAATGACTTTGAATAATAAAAATCAATGCAATAATTTCTAACAACAAAAACAATAGGAGGTAACGATTCCTTATTAAAAAATTGATAATTTGTTGCATCAGAAACTACTCATATTATTCACTATTTCATCAAGATATTTTTAAATTTTTCAATATCTTTTAAGGCTAGGCCAGTTCCTCTAACTACAGCTCTTAACGGGTCTTCAGCAACGTAAACTGGTAAATCTGTTTTGCGTGAAATACGTTTATCTAAACCACGAAGCATTGAACCGCCGCCCGCTAAATATATTCCTGTATTATAAATATCAGCAGATAATTCTGGCGGAGTTTGCGATAATGTTTCCATAATAGCATCTTCGATTCGTAAAATACTTTTGTCGAGTGCTTTTGCAATTTCACGGTATGATACTTGAACTTGTTTTGGTTTTCCGCTTAATAAATCGCGTCCCTGAACGAGCATATCTTCTGGCGGAGCCTCTAAATCTTCAGTTGCTGCACCAATCTGGATTTTTACATTTTCAGCTGTTTTTTCACCAATAGAAAGGTTGTGCTGGGTTCTCATAAAATATGAAATATCTGCAGTAAAGACATCTCCTGCAACTTTTATTGATTTATCGCAAACAATTCCGCCTAAGGCAATAACAGCAATTTCAGTGGTTCCACCTCCAATATCGATAATCATATTTCCTGTTGGTTTCATAATATCAATTCCAATACCAATAGCAGCTGCCATTGGTTCATGAATTAGATATATTTCTTTGGCATTCATATGTTCAGCTGAATCACGAACTGCACGTTTCTCAACTTCGGTAATACCAGAAGGAATACAAATGACCATTCTAAGCGAAGGTGAAAAAAACTTGTTTTTGATATTTGGAATACTTCTAATAAATTCTTTTATCATTTCTTCAGATGCTTGAAAATCAGCAATTACACCATCTTTTAAAGGTCTGATAGTTTTGATATTTTCATGTGTTTTTCCTTGCATTAAACTTGCTTCTTTACCAACAGCTATTATTTTGCCGGTTGAACGATCTCTTGCAACAATTGATGGAGCATCAATAACTACTTTTCCATCATGAATAATTAAGGTATTTGCAGTTCCCAAATCAATTGCAATATCTTCTGTCATAAAGTCGAAAAAACCCATAGTATATACTTAAGTATTAAATTTTTATAATGTCTGCAAAGTTAGTAAAATTAATGTTTAAAATGACGTGTTCCTGTAATCACCATTGACATTTTATTTTCATCACAATATTCTATTGATAATTGATCATTTATAGAGCCACCTGGTTGAATAACAGCATTGATATTTTCTTGATGTGCAATGGCTACACAATCAGGAAAAGGAAAAAAGGCATCACTTGACATTACTGCATTTTTCAAATCAAAATTAAAATGTTTTGCCTTATTAATTGCCTGATTTAAAGCATCAATTCTTGAAGTTTGTCCAGTTCCGCTTGCTAATAGTTGTAAATTTTTAGCTAATACAATGGCGTTAGATTTGGTGTGTTTGCAAATTTTTGCTGCAAATAATAAATCATTAATTTCATTTTCAGACGGATTTATTGTTGTAACCGTTTTTAAATCATCAATAGCATCAGTTTTAAGGTCTTTTTCTTGATATAAAACTCCGTTTAAAATGGTTCTATATTGATTCTGAGGCAAATCAGATGTTTTTTGAACTAACAATATTCTATTTTTTTTCGATTTTAGAACCATCAAAGCATCGTCATCAAAAGCAGGAGCTATTAAAATTTCAAAAAACAAGGAATTTATTTCTTGTGCTGTTTCTTGATTAATTGCTGTGTTTGAAATTAAAACTCCGCCAAAAGCAGAAATCGGGTCTCCGGCTAATGCATCTATATAAGCTGATTTTAAATTTTTTCTTTGTGCTAAACCACAAGCATTATTGTGTTTTAAAATGGCAAAAGTTGGCATTTCATTTTGAAATTCATTCATCAAATTAATGGCAGCATCAACATCTAATAAATTGTTGTATGAAAGTTCTTTACCGTGAATTTGATTAAAAATAGCCTCTAAATTTCCAAAGAAAATTCCTTTTTGATGTGGATTTTCTCCATAGCGTAATGTTTTAAATTCAGTAAAACTTTGTTTAAAAGAAATGCCTTCATTTAAATAATTAAAAATGGCGGTATCATAATGACTGGATTGATTAAATGCTAAAGAAGCATGAAATTTACGTTGTTCAAGTGTAGATGTTCCATTTTGAGTATTTAATAAAGTTAAAAAATCATGGTACTGATTTCTTGAAGAAATACACAAAACATCCTTATAATTTTTTGCGGCAGCTCTAATTAATGAAATTCCGCCTATGTCTATTTTTTCGATAATTTCTTCCTCAGAAAAGTTTCTGGCAACAGTTTCTTCAAAAGGATATAAATCAACAATAACAATATCAATAGAAGGAATATCATATTTTTGAACTTCAGTCTGATCAGTTGCTAAACTTCTTCGATTTAAAATTCCCCCAAAAATTGTGGGATGTAAAGTTTTTACTCTTCCGCCTAAAATTTCTGGAAAATTAGTAACTGAGTCAATAGCAATAACAGGAATATCAAGTTCTTTTATAAACTGTTCAGTTCCTCCTGTTGAATACAAAACAATTCCAAGGTCATGAAGTTTTTTAACAATAGGAGCGAGTCCGTCTTTGTAGAATACCGAAATAAGAGCTGATTTTGCTGTAATTAATGAATTCATCGTTGTGTTTTTGTTGAGATTACAAAACTACAAAACCATCATCAAAACAAGCTGTTTTATATAAAGTATCTTAATTATTTATGAACTAGTTTTTAACAATTCTTCTTGCTGATCTAAAAGAAATTTAGAAAATCCTGATTCCCAATCATCTAAAAACGCTGTTAATTCATCAATAAAATGTTGTTCTTTTTCAGTTCTATTAATGGTTAAATGAATTACAATATGTTCTCTAACAGGAGGAAATCCAGTTGTTATAGTCCAAGCTAAAGCATTAGGACATTCAACTAAAGCAAAGCGAACGCCCCCTTTAATTTCATCTCGTTTCAAAGTAAATTCTTCCCAAATACCTGTAATATTGGCTGTATCTTTTTCAAAATCAATTACAAAAAGAGATTCAATGATATCATTAATGTTTTTAAATGATAATAATTGTTGTAATTGATTTTCGGTAGATTTGATATCAATTATTCTAAAAAATTCCATTTTATATTTTTAAAGTTGCTACTTGTTCACAAACAAATTCTAAGAGTTCTTCATCATGTTTTGTAAAAGGAGCTGTGTGATGCGAATCGATATCAATTTGACCAATATTTAATCCATTTTTAAAAATCGGAATTACAATTTCACTTTTTACATCAAATCCGCAAGAGATATAATTATCTTGTTCAGTAACATCTTGTACAACAAAATTTTGATTACTCAAAGCTACTTGTCCGCAAATTCCTTTTCCAAAAGGAATAACGGTATGTTCAGTTGGTTTACCAGCAAATTGTTTTAGAACCAATTCTTTTTTATCGCCGTTAGTAAAATAAAACCCTACCCAATCATAATACGAAATTGCACTTTTTAAGTAATCGCAAATTTGTTGTAAAATAATAGATGTTTCTAAAGATTGTTGAGTGATATTTAAAATATCTTTTTTTAAGGCATCTATGTTCATCAGTTTATTTATTTTTATAGAAAATTAGGTTACAAATTTAAGATTCTTTAGATTGAAAAAATACAAAAAAATAATATTATTCTTACTCAAGTTTTTGGGTTCATACGGAATTATGGTTTTTTTGTATGTTGCTTTTTTAAATGCTACTCAAGAAAGTGAAAATCAATTTGTATGTGATCCAATAACTCAAAAAGTAGCCGAGCAAACTGTAGATTTATTACAATTTTTTAAAGTTAAATCTTTTACAGATCAAAGCCTTGGTGAATTGTCTTTTAGACTTTTTGTAGAGGATAAATTTGTTGCTAGAATTGTAGAAGGATGTAATTCTATGAGTGTTATGATATTATTTATTGCTTTTATCATCTCATTTTCTAGTAATTTTAAAGTTACAACAGTATATATTTTAGCCGGAAGTTTCGTAATTTATATCATAAATGTTTTTAGAATTGCATTTATTGCATTTATAATGTATCAATTTCCTGCTTATAGTAATTTCCTACATCAAATAATATTTCCTCTTATTATTTATGGAACTACCTTTTTATTATGGGTAATCTGGATTAATTATTTTTTGCCGAAGTATCAAAAATGAAACGAATATTTCAAATATTAATAATTGTAATTCTTGTTGCTTTTCTGGCAATTATAAGAAGTTTTTCTGCTGAAATATTTTATGATCCATTAATACTCTTTTATAAACATGATTATTTAAGTAATTCATTGCCGGATTTTGATATAATAAAATTATCAATCAATATTATATATAGATATACACTTAACTCAATTGTTTCTTTAGCGATTATTTATATGCTTTTTAAAAGAAAGGATTTCATAAATTTTTCTGTTTGGGTTTTTATAATAGGTTTTTTTGTTTTTATAATTCCTTTTTATCTTTTTATTGAGAATTATGAAAAAGAAAATTATCTCTTGTTATTTTATGTTAGAAGATTTTTAATACAACCAATACTTCTTTTGTTGCTTTTACCTGCTTTTTATTATCAAAAATTAATTGATAATTAAATTTTTAACTTTATTTTAATGATTTTATATTGAAAAAAAGTAACTTTGTAGCTCAATGAAACAAGTAAGTATTAAAATATTAGCTTCATTTTTATCACTAATACTAGTGTTTTCAACAGTTTCTTTTGCTGTTGAAAAGCATGAATGTGGTGGTGAAATTACTGATATAGCTGTTTTTGGTGATTCTGAAAAATGTGCTCCAACGATGGAAATGGATGATTGCGAATTGTATTCTCATAAATCCTTAAGTTTTAATAAGCAAACTTGTTGTAAAGATTTAACTCAAATAGTTCAAAGTAATTTAGTAGTAGAAAAAACTGCTAAATCTATGAATATACAAAAAGTAGAATTTGTAAAACCACTTGAAATATCAGTTAAATTATTTGAAGGATTACAAGAAAACATCATTCCTTTTAAAAATTATTCTCCACCAATTTTAGTCACGAATATTTCTATATTACATCAAACATTTTTGATTTGATTTTAAAATCATAATTTATTTTAATACAAAATCTGAAAATGATATTGTATTTTTAATCAATGGTTTAATTACTTAAAATCAAAAAAATGTTTAATAAACTTGTAAAATATTTTCTCGAAAATAGGCTCATTACCTTTATATTCCTGATAACTTTTGTTGTTTACGGAATGGTAACTATGCCTTTCAATACAAATACAGGCTTTTTGCCAAGAGATCCTATTCCCGTTGATGCTATTCCAGATATAGGTGATAATCAACAAATTGTTGCAACAGAATGGATGGGCCGATCTCCTAAAGATATACAAGATCAAATCACATATCCACTTACAACAGCTTTATTAGGAATACCAGGAGTTGAAACTATTAGAAGTACATCCATGTTTGGAATGTCTTTTATATATATCATTTTTGATGATGATGTAGAGTTTTATTGGAGTAGATCTCGAATATTAGAAAAACTAAATTCATTACCCACAGGTACTTTACCACAAGGTGTTCAGCCGGCCTTAGGACCTGATGCAACTGCATTAGGACAAATTTATTGGTACACACTTGAAGGCCGAAACCCAAAAACAGGGGAGCCCAACGGAGGTTGGAATCCTCAAGAATTAAGAACAATCCAAGATTTTTATGTTAAATATGGATTAGCAACAGCAAAAGGTGTTTCAGAAGTGGCCTCTGTTGGAGGATTCGTTAAAGAATATCAAATTGATTTAAATCCTGAAGCACTTAAAGCTTACAATGTTTCAGTAATGGATGTCATGAGTGCTGTTAGTAAAAGCAATTTGGACATTGGAGCTGAAACAATAGAATTGAATAGTGTTGAATATATTATTAGAGGATTAGGGTATGTTAAAAACCTGAGCGACCTAGAAAATTCAGTGATAACAGTCAGAAATAATGTGCCTGTTCGTATAAAAGATGTTTCAAAAGTATCTTTTGGACCAGCTACTAGACGAGGTGGTTTAGATAAATCTGGTGTTGAAGCTGTTGGTGCGGTTGTAGTAGCTCGCTATGGTTCTAATCCGATGGATGTAATCGATAATGTAAAAGAAAAAATTAAGGAGTTAGAAGCTGGGTTGCCTCAAAAAACATTAGCTGATGGCACTGTTTCTAAAGTTACCATCGTTCCCTTTTATGATAGAACTGGCCTAATTAAAGAAACTATAGGAACGCTTGAATCGGCTCTATCACATGAAATTCTGATTAGTATTATCGTAATTATCATACTTGTTATGAATTTAAAAGCATCATTTATTGTGGCTGGATTACTTCCAATTGGAGTTTTGATGACCTTTATTATGATGCGTTTTTTTGGTGTAGATGCCAACGTTGTGGCACTTTCTGGAATTGCTATTGCTATCGGAGTTATGGTCGATGTAGGGATTATCGATGTTGAAAATATACTCCGACATTTAGAAATGCCCGAAAATAAGGGAATTCGCGGAAAAGAGTTAATGAAAGTTGTTTACAATGCAACAACAGAAGTTAGAGATGCTGTAGTAACCTCTATGGCTACTACTATTGTTAGTTTTTTACCGGTATTTGCTATGGAAGCCGCAGAAGGTAAATTGTTCCATCCACTTGCTTTAACCAAAACCTTTGCGTTGATTGCAGCTTTAGTACTCGGAATTGTAGTTTTGCCAACCTTGGTTCATATTTTATTTAATATCAAATTTGATGGAAAAAAAATAAAGAAAGTTTGGAATGGAATTTTAATTGGTTCAGGATTATTAATTTTTCTAATATGGTTTTCATGGCCAGCTTTAGCACTAATTGCGATTGGAATCAATAATTTATATGCAAGTCGTTGGTCAGAAAATAAAAAGGAATATACCAATTACATTAATGTAGCTATCACTGTTTTAGTAGCCCTGTTTTTCTTATCGAAAGAATGGTTGCCTTTAGGAGCACATAACAGTTTGTTTGTAAATTTTTTCTTTGTAGCTGGAATTGTTTTTGTGATTCTTGCCGCTTTGATGTCGATGGTTTATTATTACGAACCTATTTTAAGATGGGCATTAATCAATAAAAAGAAGTTTTTATTACTTCCTGCATTTACACTTTTATTTGGAATCTTAATATGGATAGGTTTTGATAAAACCTTTGGTTTTGTTGGTTCTGGTTTTGAGAAATTAGGTTGGAATACCATTAAAAAAACTAAATTTTGGGAAGCTAGTGTTAATAAGTTTCCAGGTCTTGGTAAAGAATTTATGCCATCACTCAACGAAGGTTCATTTTTGCTGATGCCTACAAGTATGCCACATACCAGTATCGAAAAAAACTTGGAATATATTAAAACACTCGATAAAAGGTTAAATGTTATTCCTGAAGTTGAAGTGGCCGTTGGAAAATGGGGTCGCGTAAATTCTGCCCTCGACCCTGCGCCGGTACAAATGTTTGAAAATACCATCAATTATCGATCAGAGTATATATTAGATGAAGATGGCCATAAACAACAATTTAAAGTAGATAAGGACGATAGTTTTATCTTGAAAAATGGTAAAAAATACAATCCTTATAAAGAGGAATTTAGATTGATTCCGAAAGACAGTCTTATTCCAGACCTAAATGGTGAATATTTCCGACAGTGGAGACCTGAAATTAAAAATCCGAATGATATTTGGAATGAAATTGTAAAAGTAACTAATATTCCGGGTTTAACATCAGCTCCTAAATTACAGCCAATTGAGGCGCGTTTAGTAATGCTTTCAACAGGTATGAGAGCTCCTATGGGTTTAAAAATTTACGGACCTGATCTTAAAAGTATTGAAGAAGCAGGATTGCAATTTGAAAAAGCATTAAAAGACGTAACAACTGTAAAAGCTTCTACAGTGTTTTATGATAGAGCGGTTGGTGCGCCTTATTTAGAAATAAAACTCAATCGTGATGCAATGGCTCGTTATGGCATGAGTGTTAGCGATGTGCAAGAGGTGTTGCAAGTTGCCGTGGGTGGTATGTCATTATCCAATTCAGTAGAAGGGCGTGAGCGTTTTCCCATTAGAGTGAGATATGCCAGAGAATTAAGAGATAATCCTGAAGATTTAAAACGAATTTTGATTCCGGCAATGAATGGAGTTCAGATTCCTTTAGAAGAAATTGCTGATATTTCATATACCAAAGATGCTCAAATGATTCGTAGTGAAAATACATTTTTATTAGGTTATGTTATATTTGATAAAATAGAAGGAAAAGCCGAAGTTGATGTTGTTGAAGATGCTACAAAAATATTAGATAAAAAAATTGCTTCTGGTGAACTTAAATTGCCTAAAGGTGTAACCTATAAGTTTGCAGGAAATTATGAACAACAAGTTAGAGCCAGTAAACGACTATCCATCGTAATTCCATTAAGTTTACTTCTCATTTTGCTATTGTTGTATTTCCAATTTAAAACTATTATCGCTTCTTTAATCCATTTTTCTGGTGTATTTGTAGCCCTTGCAGGAGGATTTATTATGATTTGGCTTTATGGTCAAGATTGGTTTTTAAATTTTGAAATTTCAGGCATCAATCTACGCGATATGTTCCAGATGCATCCTATTAATTTAAGTGTTGCTGTCTGGGTTGGTTTTATTGCCTTATTTGGTATTGCAACTGATGATGGTGTTATGATGGGAACTTATATTCATCAAACATTTGAAGAAAAGAGACCCTCAACAGTTCATGAGGTTCGCGAGGCAGTTGTTGAAGCAGGCAAAAAAAGAATAAGACCCGCCATGATGACAACAGCAGTAGCTGTAATTGCTTTATTACCGGTATTATCATCAACAGGAAAAGGTGCTGACATTATGATTCCGATGGCAATTCCAACATTTGGAGGTATGATTATACAGGTAATGACTGTATTTGTTGTCCCTCTTTTTCAATCAATGTGGAGAGAATGGGCAGTTACAAATGAGTCTAAAAACGAAATTTAATCAATTCAAAATGTATAGAATGATGAAAATATTAAAAAAAGTTCTGCTATTATTTTTAACGATTTATAGTTTTAATATGGCATGGAGTCAAGAAAAAGATTCCTTGATAAATTATTTGGAAATTGCAGTAAAAAACAATCCAACTATTTTACAAAAATACGCAGAATATGAAGCGGCTTTGCAAAAAGTTCCTCAAGTTGGGAGTTTGCCAGACCCTGAATTAAGTGCCGGATTTTTTCTAAGTCCGATGGAATTAATAGGAGGTAATCAATTGGCAGATATTAGATTGATGCAAATGTTTCCCTGGTTTGGAACCTTAAAAGCAGCTAAAGATGAAATGAGTTTAATGGCAAAAGCTAAATATGAAACATTTCGAGATGCAAAATTACAAGTTCTTTATGAGACACAACAAACTTGGTTTGATTTGTATAAAGTAAATCAGGCAATTATAATATCTCAAAAAAATCTTGAAATTTTAAATTCACTAGAACGACTTTCTCTTATCAAATTTAAAAGTGCTTCTATTAGTGGAAAGAGCAATTCTTCGTCATCTGTTAATACTCAAAGCAATGTACCTCAAAGAACTTCAACGGGTTCTTCTGGGATGTCAGGAATGAGTAGAAATACCGCTAATAGTTCCAACTCAGCAAATACCCAATCTTCTGGTATGCAAGGAAATGCAATGAGTTCATCAGGTGGTTCAGGGCTAACAGATTTGTATAGAATTCAAATTGAAATAAGTGATTTGGAAAACGATATTGCTTTATTAAATGATCAAAAAAATACGGTGGTTGCTAGATTCAATACCCTATTAAATAGATCTGAACAGGAAATTGTTAAAATTCCTGATACTATAAATTCTAATACACTAAATCTGCCTTTATTGGCTGTTGCTGATAGTATTTTAGTTCAAAATCCGATGTTATCAATGTTAAATTATGAAAAACAATCATTAGAAGCACGTAGTGAAATGGTAACAAAAATGGGTTTTCCAATGATTGGATTGGGTCTTAATTATTCTTTGATTCAAAAAAATCCGATGTCAAACTCAGAAATGAATGGAAATGATATGATTATGCCAATGCTTACAGTTACACTTCCAATTTATAGAAAGAAGTATAAAGCAATGCAAACTGAAGCTGAAAAGTTAAAAACGGCAACAGAACATCAGTTAGTTGCAACATCTAATTCACTTAAAAATGAATATTATGAAACTGTTCAAAATTATGAAGATTCAAAACGAAAAATAGCACTTTATAGCAAGCAATTTAGTTTAGCAAATCAATCATTAAGTATTATGATAAAGAGTTTTTCGGCTTCAAGCGTTAGTTTAACAGACCTTTTAAGTATTCAACAACAAACCCTTGATTATGAATTAAAACAAGTGCAAGCAGTTGCAGATTTTAATACGGCCATTGCAAAATTACAACGATTAATGGCTAATTTACCAATTCAATAAAATAAAAAATTATGAAAATATTTTCAAATCAATATTTACGATATGGCCTTTTTATTGTTTTTGGCCTGTTTTTAGGATGGCTATTTTTCCATTCTTCAACTACAAATGAAAGCGATAAAAATCCTTCTAAAGCAGAAGTTAAAGCTGAAGTTTGGACATGTTCTATGCATCCTCAAATTAGAATGGACAAACTAGGAAAATGTCCATTATGTGCTATGGATTTAATTTTATTAAACCAAAATTCGGTTGAGGCAATGGATCCTAATGAAATTCATTTTACAAAAGAAGCTGTTCAATTAGCTAATGTTTTAACAACGGTAGTATCTAAGCAAAAACCAATAAAAGAAATTCGTCTTTTTGGTAAAGTTCAAGCTGATGAACGATTAATTCAAAGTCAGGTTGCTCATATTCCTGGTAGAATTGAGAGATTGTATGTCAATTTTACTGGTGAAATTGTGAGAAGAGGTCAGATACTTGC
>JAMPYA010000225.1 GCA_023700885.1 Flavobacteriaceae bacterium | reverse complement strand
TGACTTATTTTGCAGGGTGTTAATTAGAATGAGATTGCTTCGCTTCATTTCGACTTCGCTCAATGGACGCGCTCGAAAAGACTTAGGGTTAAAAAACAATCATTTTTGCGTCTTTGCGAATGAAACGAAGTGAAATGAAGCAATCTGTTTGTTATTTAAGGAGATTACTCCCGCTCTGCGAAGTTTCCTGACTTTGGAGTATAATATCCCCTTGAATTACTACCAACTTTTAAAAATTAACCATTGGTTAAAAAATCCCAGAATAAAATTGTTGGGACTTTGAAGGGCAACATCCGCCTGAATGGCAGTTAAAAATGCTTACAAAAACACCTGAATTTTTAATGTTCTTTGGGAGGTCAGCTTACACCGGAATATCCAAACTGCTTAAAACTTCAAATAGGTTGTGGTGCCGAAACCAATTTATACCTACATTTTAAAAGAGATTATTAAACAAGAGAAAATAAGGATGGTTCCAATCCTATTTTTAAAAATCTAAAGATTGGCAGTATGTTTATTTTGCTGCCGTAATATAGTTTTGTATATTTACCGTAAATTAAACAAGGATATCGCAACTATCAAACTTCATATAGACGCATTAAAAGAACGTTTTAAAGATGAAAAGAGCTTTAGAATCATTGATGTTGCTGCATTTTACAGAGAATATGAGCCAAACTTAAAACAAAACACGATTCATTGGAGAATATACGCATTGGTTCAAATGGGTATTCTAAATAGAATTGGCAGAGGGAAGTTTGAAATCGGTGAAAGGAAAAATTATATCCCTGAAATATCCTCAAAACTTAAAACCATTGATTCTAAATTAAAAAAAAATTTTCCGTATTTGAAATTTTGTATTTGGCAAACCTCTGCATTGAATGAATTTATGCTGCATCAATCAGGAAATTTTTATGTTTTGGTAGAGGTTGATAAAGAAGCCACGCAATCGGTTTTTTACTTCCTTAAAGAAACCAATCATTCGGTTTTTATTGACCCCACAAATGACCTACTTGACAAGTACTTGCCATTTAATAAAGTTTCTTTGATAGTTAAACCTTTAGTAACCGAAGCTCCAATCCAAAACATTAAGGGAATAAACACCACTTCATTAGAAAAAATATTAGTAGATATATTTTGCGATGATGTCATTTTTTCGGCTCAACAAGGTTCAGAAATGCGTACCATTTTCAAAGAAGCATTTTCAAAATACACCATCAATGAGAATCGTATGTTCAGATATGCTGATAGAAGAGGTAAAAAAGAAAATTTTAAGGATTATTTAAACTCCATAACAAATTTACGGCAGTAAAATTAGAGCGTTGCCAAATTTTAGACAATGATTGATCAAAAAGAAATTTCAATAGACTGGATAAACAGCGTTGCTAAAGAGAATCGTAATGCCGATAAAATTCTTATTGAAAAAGTGATTCGGGCATTATTGCTTTTAGAGGGTTTGGTAAAACAAAAACTTCCTTTTGTTTTCAAAGGAGGTACTGCATTAATGCTTCACTTAAAGTCAACAAAACGATTGTCTATAGATATTGATATTATTTTACCAAAAGCACCCAAAAATATCGAAGAAATTTTGGATAAGTTAGCAAAAGAACAAGGTTTTATTAGGAAAGAGTTACAGCATAGAAGCACGTTAACAAAAATTAAAAAAGAACATTATAAATTTTTCTATATCCCTCATCATAAATCTAATAAAGAAGAAGCGTATGTGTTATTGGATATTTTATTGGAAGAAGTGAATTATTCCAACATCATACAACTTCCTATACAATCCGTTTTTGTGCCCATAAAAGAAACCCCTTTATTGGTTGAAGTTCCTTGTTTGGAAGATTTATTGGGAGATAAACTTACCGCTTTTGCTCCTAACACAACCGGAATTCCATACTTCAAAAAAGAAAACAGTATGAGTATGGAAATCATCAAGCAGCTCTATGATATTGGAAACCTTTTCGATATGGTAAATGATATGAGTATCATCAAAGCAACTTTTTATCGCTTTGCTACAACAGAACTAATTTATAGAACTACGAATGAACTTACAGTAGAAGATGTTTTAGAAGATATTTATCAATCATCTCTTTGTATTGCGAGCAGAGGAACTGACGGGAAAGGAGATTTTAAACAACTTCAGTTAGGAATTCGAAGAATAAGCAGTTTTATATTTTCTGAAAATTACCATATTGAAAAATCCATTGTCCATGCTTCTAAAGCAGCTTACATTGCTACACTAATTAAACTTAATGCAGATACTATAGAAAAATTTAACAATTCATTAGAAATGAAAGATTGGACTATTAAAGAACCTTTGAATAATAAACTGAATAAACTTAAAAAATCCAATCCCGAAGCATTTTTCTATTGGTACAAAATAGTTGAACTAAAACTTACTTAAATAATTTGTAACAGATTAAACCCAATCCCCTGTAGAAAAGAGCATTATTAACACTATAAATGCCTATTCTTTTCAATTGGTCAAAAGTGATCTTAATTTGAAAAAAGCCCTATTGAGTTTTGTTTTAAGATGCCGTACAAGCTTCAGTATTACATAATATCAACATGCGAAACATTTCCGCTTCGCATTTTTTCGTTACAAACGGGCACAGCTCTCAGAAGTATTGTAAACGTTCTCTCAAAAATAGTGAAAGATATGGGATAGATTGAGAAATACGGAACTGGTATTAAACGTGTGCGCAATATGTATATTGATTATGGACTGAAACAGCCACTTTTAGAAATTATTCCGGGTGGATTTGCAACAACTATTTTTGCTGATAATAAAAATATTACAAAAAATGTTACAGAAGATGTTACAGAAGATGTCGTAGACAGTGTCGTAGATAATGTCGTAAATAGACATAGAATGAGATTGCTTCGCTTCATTTCGACTTCGCTCAATGGCCGCGCTCGCAAAGACGTAGGGTTAAAAAACAATCATTTTTGCGTCTTTGCGAATGAAACGCAGTGCAATGAAG
>JAMPYA010000224.1 GCA_023700885.1 Flavobacteriaceae bacterium | reverse complement strand
TTAACTCTTCAAACTGAGCTTCTGTTTCATTTGGATACCCAACAATTAAGGTAGTTCTAATCGCCATTTCTGGGACAGCTTTTCTAAATTTATAAATTAATTGAGTGGTTTTATCATGCGATGTTCCTCTTCTCATTGATTGTAAAATCTCATCATTAATATGTTGTAGCGGAATATCAATATAATTACAAATTTTTGATTCTAAATTCATTACTTCTAATACATCTTCGGGAAAACCTGTTGGAAAAGCATAATGAAGACGAATCCACTCGATTCCATCAATCTTAACTAACTCTTTTAATAAATCTGCTAAAGCTCTCTTTTTGTAGATATCAAGACCATAATAAGTAAGATCTTGAGCTATTAATATTAACTCTTTAACTCCATTTGAAGCTAGTTTTTTTGTCTCGATAACCAATTCTTCTATTGGAACAGATTTATGATTACCACGCATTAAAGGAATGGCACAAAATGAACAAGGTCTGTCACATCCTTCAGCAATTTTTAAATACGCATAATGTTTTGGAGTAGTTAACAAACGTTCACCAACCAATTCGTGTTTATAATCTGCACGCAATGCCTTTAACAAAAGCGGTAAATCATGTGTGCCAAAATATTGATCAACATTAGGAATTTCCTTTTCTAAATCAGGTTTATAACGCTCGCTTAAACATCCTGTAACAAATACTTTATCAATTAATCCTCTTTCTTTTTTATCGACAAAATGCAAAATTGTATTGATTGATTCTTCCTTGGCATCGCCTATAAATCCGCAGGTATTAATGACTACAATATTGCCATCTTCTTTTTCATCTTCATGAACAACTTCTTTATTGTTAGCTTTAAGTTGTCCCATTAATACTTCAGAATCATATCTATTTTTAGAACAACCTAAAGTAACTACATTGATTTTATTTTTATTGGGTGATTTTGTACGCATAATTAATTTTAAAAAGTATGCAAAAATACATCATTTCAACTGCATGCACAAAGCTTAGCTACTTAATAATAGTTCATTGGTGTTTTCCTAATTTTTGTCAATTGTTCAAAGGCATAACCAAGTTGTAATAATTTTTTCTCCTCAAATGGTTTAGCAATAAAAGTTATACCGCTGGGCTCTCCATTTTTAGAATAGCCCATTGGAACGGTTAAACAAGGATATTGAGCCACTGCTGCAAATCCGGCATGATTGTTATTTATTGATAAAACAGCATCGAGTTTATACAAATCGATGGGGGTATTAAAAAAACTTTTACCCGTTTCATGTAAGTTTTGTTTAATTTTTTCGAAGGAAATTGTAGATGTGGTATCATTCACAATACCGGTAAACAGCTGTTGTCCATATGGAATTCTGCTAATTGAATCTTGAAGATTAAAAATTGCAATATCACTAACTGATGTTACTTTAATATTTTTATCTGCATAATTTATTAGATATTTAGGCAAGTCGTTTTTCATATCTATATTTAGCAGGGTGTTAAATCCTATTAAAGTAAATTTTGGAGGTTCAAATGCAATGATTTCCGCTCCAGCATCTTTTAATAATTCGACTGTGGCTTTGTATAATGAATCGTTCAATAGTTGCTTAAAAACACCTAGTCTTTTGCCTTTTAAATCAAATTTTGCAAGTTCAGATAAATAATCAACTTGTATAGAATTGATACTGCTTGTTACATCCTCTTTATCTTCACCAATCATTGCCGAAAGAAAAATAGCATTATCAATTACATTTTTTGAGATTGATCCCGGAGTATCTAATGTACTGGAAATTGGAACAATTCCACTTCTACTCAATAAACCAACCGTTGGCTTTAATCCTACAACAGAATTTTTACTTGATGGAGACAAAATAGAACCTGAAGTTTCGGTACCTACAGCTGCAATTGCAAAATTTGCAGCAACCGCTACCCCACTTCCTGAACTTGATCCGCCGGTTTCAAACTTTCTTATTCCGTAAGGATTTAACGTTTGACCACCCATTGCACTATAGCCAACGGGGCAACCACTGCACAAGTAATAAGCCCACTCACTTAAATTAACTTTTCCTAAAATAAGCGCCCCGTTTTCTTTTAATTTTTTCACAATAAAAGCATCATCAGTAACTTTATTTTGTTCTAATATAAAAGCTCCGGCTGTGGTAGGCATCCCCTTAGTATTGATATTATCTTTTAATAAAATTGGCAATCCATATAAAGAATTTGTAACATCCTTAGGTCTATTTTTATCTTTCTCTCTTGCTTCTTTAACTATGGATGGATTTAAAGCGATAATTGAATTTAAAGATAATAATGAATCACTTTCAAATTTTCTAATACGATACAAATAAAATAACACAATTTTTTCATAAGAAAGTATTCCATTACTAACTGCTTCTTGAATTGAGGGAATATCCTTTTCTAATATAAATGGTTTTAATTTTTGGTATTCCTGTTCAGTAAATTCAGAAAGATCCTTATTTAAAGAAACAAAAACACTATTCATATCTAGATACTTTGACTGAATTAGTTTAAATTTCATTCTCCTAATCTCATGTTCTTGCTGCCTTTCTATTAGTTGATTTTCATCATATTTTTTAAAAAATATTCTATTTTCGTGTGTTTTACATGAAATAAAAACAACAATCAAGGAAATAAAGAATAATATATTTTTCATAAAGAGGAAATTAATCAATGTTAAATATATAAAAAAAACCTCTTATATCTATTTTATATAAGAGGCTATGTAACTACTTAAATTTTTAAACTATTTAAAAAAAGAATCAACAAATTCAATTTTGTTAAAAACCTGTAAATCATCTATTCCTTCTCCAACACCAATATATTTTACCGGAATTTGAAACTGATCTGAAATTCCAATTACCACTCCACCTTTTGCAGTTCCGTCCAGTTTGGTTACTGCTAATGATGTAACTTCTGTAGCTAATGTAAATTGTCTTGCTTGTTCAAAGGCATTTTGACCCGTAGAACCATCAAGAACCAATAAAACTT
>JAMPYA010000223.1 GCA_023700885.1 Flavobacteriaceae bacterium | reverse complement strand
AATATTTTGTTTCTTACAATTTCCAGCTGTTCATTTATTAGTTTACTGTCTTGTGATTTCCCAATAGATTTTCCCGCTTTTGATGACCAATTTTTGGCATCTATGAACATTCCTGTGCTGTTTTCTGTTCTTTTACCATCTACAGTAATACGAACAAAAATAGGGCATTGTCCTAGTTTATTGGTCTTTGTACGTTTGATGTAAAAGAGTACGGTGATTCTTGCTTTCATGGCATTTGCTTTATTGGTTAATATTAATTTAACTGTTAAAGCATTTGTGTACAAGATGTTCAATGATTGAACTACAGAATGAACTAGTTAACTTCAAACCGATTTCTTTCAAATTAGGTGGAGGTAACTGTAAAAAAAACTATGTCCACCGAAAAGTCCACCTCGACTTATACTAATTTATGTGAGTTTTGGTAGTTTGGTAAAAATAAAAAACCCTCAAAATCATTGATTTAAGAGGGTTTTGGTAGGTTTTACTAATTACTCAGCGGAGAAAGAGGGAAGTGAAGATATTTGTATTAAGTTAAATTTCAACTACTTACAAATCACATTTTCCAAGTGACTCCTCAAGTGACTCCTCTTAGTTCAGGTAAAAATTATTTACTAAATTCTATACCTAAATATACTAAAATCAGACCAAATTACAAACTTATTTATTATCAAATATTGATTAAGCTCTAACCAATTAATGGATAAGATTAAACCAAATTATGATTAGCTAAAATAGTTTTTTAATACAAATATTAAACCTATACCAGTCCATTTTTTGAATATGTGAACTGAAAATACCTGTTCAATTATTAAACATGTTAATAACTCTGAATTCTAAATCAATCTACTTCAAAACTATTTGATTGATCCTTTTTTGCAATACATCAATTCGCTTTATTAGAGATTCAAAACTCAATGGCTTTCCATAAATCATATATTGAGTCATTATCTGATAGTCTTTTTCCCATTCCTTCTTTATTTCATCAGGAGGAATCAATTTGATGCTACTTGGAATGTGATTGGAATAATCAATCCCGCGAAGTGGATTGAATTTTTCTCGATGTTTTATAATACTCTGGTATAACTCTATATCATTGATTGCTGCAATTCCGTGTTCTGTATCCATAAGCTTTTCCAAATCGTAGAAATGTCTTGACAATCTATCAATCCGAATTTTAGTTTTGTCTTGTGAGAATTCTTCATGTAATAAAAATATCTTCTCCAGAAAGGTTCTTTGAGGCAAAACTGTTGAAACTTTAAAAACTTCACTTGCAAATGGAGTATCTGGAAATTCAGTACTCAGTATTGAATTGATTTCTCTGTTTTCTGTAGGTTCCATCAATGATCTAGAACTTACTTCTATCAATACCCGTTGTGGAAGATATGATGATTGATCAAAAACAGAATGATAATGAATTTCAATTACTTGTGGATCTTTATCAGAATCGGTTACTGGTTGTGCTATTATTTGACATTCTTTAATTGCGTTCCATGCGGTCAATTTATGGGTCAAATCGTTTAAAAAAGTAGTTGAAATAAATTCACACGAATTCTTTCTCAAGTTTTTAATTTGAGTTTTACTGATATCTCCTTCAAAACCAAAAAACTTTCTGTCAATGGCTAAATCAATATCTTCTGAAAATCGTTCAATTAAATTCCAACTTTTACTCAAAGAGGTTCCTCCTTTAAACACAATATGAGGAGAATAATCTAGTTCAAAAGAAGCTTTTAAGGATAAAGTAACCCACCAATCTTTTTCGATAGCAATGGCAGGTAATCCAGTTAAATTACTCGCCTGATTTAAAATATCTATTCTACGTTGTTTTGGAATAGTTAACCAGTTTGTATTCATATTAGTTGATTGAATTCATTAGTATTTTGTTTATCCAGGCTGGAGCTAGTTTAGCATCATGAAGAACGATTTCTGCTTTTTCCTTTTTCAAAAGATCGTGCATTTTATGTAATACTTCGTTATCTATTTTATCTTGACCCATACTTTTTAAGGCCTGAATTACGAGACCACTAATAGCACCTTTTGCCATCAAATTTTTGGGACTTGTTTTTTTAAATGTAATTGTTCTCGTTCCAATCTTGATACTTCTAGCTGCACCATCAGTTAAAAACACAACATTTAATGGAATTTGAGTAGATAATCCTAATTTATTTAATGCGTGTATTCCAGTTGGAATGATGCTTGCCTTATCTCTTTTAGCAATTGCCACAGCAATATCCTCTACAGATGGATATAGCACCCCTAAATCTTTATCTGTTTTTGGATATAAATAAATGCCATGTGCTAAACGGATTAAAACTTCCTTCTCTTTAAGACGGTATAATGCCTTGTTAATACTTTCAGCGTTTCCTAACTCTAAAAAGTCATCTGCAAAGACAATACTTCCTTTTTGAATTGTATTGAGCATTTCTGCTACCTTACTTTCTATTATTGGACGTTCCATTATTATTCATTTTCGTCCGAAATATAGTAAATATATCGGACGAAAATATAAGTTATTTACAAATCTTTAATTAAATAATCAACAATTCTACTTCTACCCTATTAATTCCGGTATAATTACTAAACTCCTCGATGGTTATATACTGCTCTTTTTCTTTGTTTAAATCCCTTTTGATCTGTTGCAACATGCGTAGGGATTGACGGTAACTTTTACCTGTGATTCTTTGAACATCTTTGGGGTAAATGCAGGCTCTTTTTAGGGTGTTTTTCATAAGCTTGGGGTTACAGTTTAACCTATGGTCATGACTACGGTTAAAGGTATGGTTTTAATACACTATCTATACCTTTGGTATACCTTTGACTCGGCTTTGATATACACTTGATTTTTTCATTGTCACGTCCTGTCACGTCCTGAAATAACTATACATGTTAATAATTAATCCTAACATAGTTATACAAATATAATTCTTAATCCTAAAAAGACTATACAAAGTAATTTTCATAGTTATATTTCTTTTTATAGTTCTTCCATTTTTTATT
>JAMPYA010000222.1 GCA_023700885.1 Flavobacteriaceae bacterium | reverse complement strand
AGGTTTAGTAGGTTCGCATTTGTTGTTTTGGCTCATACAAGAACAACATAAAGTGCGTGCTATATATCGAAATGAAGCAAGTATATCAGTAGTTAAAAATGTCTTTAGCTATTATACTTCGGATGTTGAATTATACTTTTCAAGAATTGAGTGGATACAAGCAGATATTATAGATGTTACTTCTTTGGAAAAAGCGTTTGAAGGTATAACTCATGTTTATCATTCAGCAGCATTAGTTTCATTTAATCCGAAGGATTATTTTCAGATGCGGAAAATAAATATTGATGGAACAGCTAACGTAGTTAATTATTGCATTGACAAAGGCGTGAGCAAATTGTGTTATGTAAGTTCTATTGCTACTTTAGAAAAGAGTTCAAAAAACACTTTAATTTCAGAAAGCAGTGAGTGGAATGCCGAATCTAACAATTACGGATACGCCATTACCAAATATGGAGCAGAGATGGAAGTTTGGAGAGGATCACAAGAAGGACTAGATATAGTTATGGTAAATCCCGGAGTAATTTTAGGTCCGGGTTTTTGGAATCAGGGAACTGGAGCATTATTTATAAAAGGATTTCAAAATTTTCCTTTTTATTCAGAAGGAGTTAGTGGTTTTGTAGGAGTTAATGATGTTGCGAAATCTATGATTTTACTGATGAATAGTGATATTAATAATGAGCGTTTTTTGTTAGTATCAGAAAACATATCTTTTAAAGAAGTACTTTTTGAAATTGCTGATAATTTTGGTAAAAAAAGAGCTTTTATTAAAGTTAATTGGTTTTTAGCTGAAATAGCTTGGATTTTAGATTTATCTATTTCTAAAATATCAGGAAAAGAAATTTCTATTTCTAAGCAATCTGCTAGAGCTTCATTAAACGTTTATGAGTATTCTTCAGATAAAATTAAAACTCAATTAAATTTCGAATTTGAAAAGATGAAAGAGGTTATAAAAGAAACTTGTAAGTATTATTTGAAAGATAAGTAGGTTTAAATTTTATTCAAATAAAGCCTTTAATTCAGTAGCTTCTGAAGGCTTCATCTTACCAGACAAGACTAAACTCAATTGCTTTCTTCTTAAAGCACCATTAAAACGTTGATGCTCTAATTCTGTTTCTGGTTTAATTTCTGGAACTCTGGTTGGTTTGCCATTGGCATCTACGGCAACAAAAGTATAAATACCTTCTATTGCTTTGATTCGCTCGTTTGTTTTACGGTCTTCTACCCAAACATCAGCATAAATTTCCATTGATGATGAAAAAGAACGAGAAACTTTAGCTTCTATTGTATAAACACCTCCTAAGGGAATTGATTTTTTAAAAACCACATGATTAACAGATGCTGTAACAACTATTTCGTTACAATGTCTACGCGCTGCAATACTAGAAGCACGATCCATTCGAGCTAAAATATCACCCCCAAAAAGATTGTCTAACGGATTTGTTTCACCCGGTAAAACGATATCGGTTAAAATTGTAATTGATTCTTGTGGCGTTTTAGGTGTCATATGATTTGAAATTAGGAATAATAATAGCATCTTAATGAAGATTAAGATTTTAATTTATTATTTGCAAAGTTAAGTGATTAATTTTCAGTTACCAATACCCAAGCTTGATCATCAACATTGTTCAAAATTTGCGTCAATGCTTTGGTGGCATCTTCCATAGTTGAATAACTTTCATAAGCAACTTGAGTTAAATCCCATTTATTAGCGCCGACAATATGAGCGTCATAACCTAATTTTTTTAATTGTTCAACTTGACGTTCGGCATTTTCAATATTTCTAAAAGCTCCGGCAATTACATGAAAATTTTTAGACTCTTTTGCTACATGTAAGGTAATTGTTGGAAGCGGGTTGCTAATGATGAAAGTGGCTTCTTGAATATTTTGCTCAGTTTGTTGTTGATGTTGCTGAGTTGCAGCTATAAATTCTTCTTGTAATTTTTGTTGATAGAAGTTGTTTCCAAGACCAAATAAAGTTACAGCAATAGCAGCGGCAGCAGCATATTTGGTAATTTCGGGTAAAACCCTTAGTATTGGATTTCCTTTCTTACTCACTATTATTTGATCTAAATTTGCCGCAATAGATGAAGTAACTTCTGCTTCTTTTTCAACAATTGGAAGTGGTTTAACAAGACCTTTTTTCTGAACAACTTTTACAACTTCTCTATCTATAGTTTTTGAAACAATATTAGATAAGCCAAAAGAAGAAGTGAGATAATTTTCAACTAAATCAGGTTCAAAATGTAATTTTCCTTCGCCGTTATTTTGAAAAGTTCCAATTTTAGATAAGTATAATTCTTCTCGTTCAATTTTTTTATTCCATTCAATAATAGTCTCTTTTAACCATTTAGCAGCATCTACAAATGAAATTTGATCTACTGAAGCGATGTAATTAACCAACAAACCATCATTGTTTTTTAAATAAGCATTAAAAGATAATTTCTTATAAGGCGGATAAAAATGGTGATTGTTATAGTTAATTCTAGATCCATAGTCTGAAGTAATAAATCCTCCAAAATCTGGCACGATAACGCATTCGTATCGGTAAAGTAAATCGCTAATGTAGTTTTCTAATTTCATTTGAAGATTTTTATTGTTTTTTAAAGGTCAAATGAAATTCACAAATCTATCTTCAATGGTATTTGTGTAATGAATCCCATTATGCTTATTTCATTGAAACAAATATAATAATCATTAGCTCAAAATTGTAACATTTTATGAAATAAAATTTGAATTCTTTTGTATATTGATAACCAAATTGTTATTGATGAAAGAAGATGAATTATTGTATGTTTTAGCATTACAAAAAACTAAAAGTATAGGCGATATTATTGCTAAGAAACTCATTACAACTCTAGGAAGTGCTGCTGCTGTTTATCAAGAAAAGCCGCAAAACATTAAAAAATTAAATGGAATTGGCACAATCACTCTTGCTAATTTAAAAGATAAAAATCCTTTAAAACAAGCTGAAAAGGAGATTGAATTCATCATCAAGAATAATATTAAAACGTT
>JAMPYA010000043.1 GCA_023700885.1 Flavobacteriaceae bacterium | reverse complement strand
TAAGCAGCTTCAAATGACATAGCGCTGATATTGGTATCAGCTTTTTGAGAATTAAAGTAAGAAATTAGTTTTTCTGTAGGCATATTTCCTGTTAAATCATCTTTCGCCATAGGACATCCTCCATATCCTTTAATGGCTCCATCAAATCTTAAGCAACCAGCTTTATAAGCTGCATCTACTTTTTCATACCAGGTAGTCGGAGTGGTATGTAAATGAGCACCGAATTCTATATTGGGATAAGCCGGAATCAAATGTGAAAATAAATAAGTGATCTCTTTAGGATTAGAACTTCCAATGGTATCAGACAATGACAATATCTTTACGCCCATGTTAGATAATTGTTCTGTCCATTTAGAAACAATCTCAGCATTCCAAGGATCTCCGTATGGATTTCCAAATCCCATCGATAAATAGGCAACCACCTCTTTTTTACTTTTAGCTGATAGTGATAAAATCGCATCCAAAGTCTTAATGGACTGATCTATTGTTTGTCCGGTATTTCTCATCTGAAAGTTTTCAGAGATAGAAAAAGGATACCCCAAATAATTAATTTCTTCAAACTGAGTAGCATCTTCTGCTCCACGAACATTCGCAACTATCGCTAATAATTTACTTTGAGTTGTAGATAAATTTAGTTGAGTAAGTACTTCGGCAGTATCACGCATTTGTGGTATTGCTTTAGGAGAGACAAAACTGCCAAAATCTATGGTGTCAAAACCAACTTTTAATAATGAATTGATATATCTCACTTTTGCTGCAGTAGGAATAAAATCTTTTATTCCCTGCATGGCATCTCGTGGACATTCAATGATTTTGACTTGATTCATAAATGATATTAAAAGATATAAAGATTAAAAAATTGAAATAATATAAACTGTTAAATACATTTTTTACTCCTTAATAAATTTTCATTTTAATTACTGCAATGCTCCAAATATACAACTTAGCTGATTATTTAATCCATTTATTGAGATTTCAAAAGGGCTTTATTGATTTTCTTTACCAAGGATGGACCCTCAAAAATAAATCCGGTATATAACTGTATTAAATCAGCACCGGCATTTAATTTTTCAAGTGCATCCTCTTCGCTATGGATTCCTCCTACGCCTATAATAGCAAATGATTTATCAGAATTTTCTGCTAAAAAACGTATGACTTCAGTTGATCTGTTGGCAAGTGGTTTTCCACTGAGACCTCCTGCTTGAGTTTTCAGTTCTTTTGCCACTCTTAAATCATTTCGCTCTAAAGTTGTATTGGTAGCAATAACTCCGTCAATTTTAGTACAAAGAATAATATCAATAATATCTATCAGTTGGTCATCATTTAAATCCGGAGCTATTTTTAATAGAATTGGTTTTGGCTTTTCTCTTTGCTTATTTTCTCTTTGCAAGGCAACCAATAAATTAGTTAAGGGCTCCTTTTCTTGTAATAACCTCAAGTCTGGCGTGTTTGGTGAACTTACATTTACCGTAAAATAATCGACATAATCAAATAATGATTTAAAGCAAAATAGATAATCATCGATAGCATTTTCATTGGGAGTGATTTTATTTTTTCCAATATTTCCGCCGATAATCACTCTTTTATTTTTTCTTAATTGATGAACCACTTTTTCAACACCCTCATTATTAAAACCCATTCGGTTGATAATCGCCTCATCACTTACCAATCTAAAAATGCGTTTTTTAGGATTACCGTCTTGTGGTTTTGGTGTTACCGTTCCTATTTCAATAAAACTAAAACCAAAATCAGACAATTCATTAAAGAGTTCAGCATTTTTATCAAAACCTGCCGCTAATCCAACCGGATTTTTAAAATGAATTCCGAATACCGTTTTTGCTAATTTTGGATGTTCTACTATAAAAAAAGCTCTTACCAACCAAGAAAAACCGGGAATTTTATGGAGTATTTTTAAGATCTTAAAAGTGAAATGATGGACTTTTTCAGGATCAAATAAAAATAAAAAAGGTCTAATAAGTAGCTTATACATAAAATTATTTTAAACAAAAATAAAAAAAAGCCTCTAGAAATCTAAAGGCTTATGATCTATTAATTTATTGTCTTAAAGTAGCTCCCAATTCTTTTTCAAATGTTTGAAGGAGTTTACTCATTGTTTTCTCAATTTGTTGATCTGTTAATGTTTTAGTTTCATCTTGTAATACAAAACTTACGGCATAAGATTTTTTATTTTCCGGCAGATTTTTACCTTGATACACATCAAATAAATCAACTTCTTTTAACAAATTACGCTCTGACTGATACGCTAATTGATATATTTCATCAAAACTTACCTTTTGATCTAATAACAAAGCCAAATCTCTTTTAACACTTGGAAATTTAGCTAAGGGTTTAATCTTAACTGTTTGATTACGAGATAATTCTAGTAGAATATCCCAATTAATATCAGCAAATAATACTTCTTGTTTGATATCAAAATATTTTAAAGCTGTCTGATTAACCACCCCAAATTCAACTATTTTTTTCTTTTGAGCGTTGAATACAAGTCCTTCTGTAAATAGATCGCTTTTTACACTTGAAGTTTTAATTTGGTCAATTCCTAATTTGTTTAAAATGCTTGTAATCATACCTTTTAAGTAAAAGAAATCAGATGATTTTGAAGGAAATAACCAAGTATCCTGATTTCTGGAACCGCTTACCATTAAAGAAAAATGTTTATGCTCATGATATCCACTTTCAAATTTGTGATAGGTTTTACCAAATTCAAAGAATTTCAAGGCATTATTTTTTCTATTAATATTGTAAGATATAGATTCCAATCCGCTATATAATAAAGACTGACGCATCACACTTAAATCTGAACTTAACGGATTGATAATATTAACGTTATGTGATTCATCTAAAGTTTCTGTTAAATGAATATATTCAGGTTTAGTTAAAGAATTACTCATGATTTCATGAAATCCGTGCGCGGTAAGTAATTCAGATACAATATTTTCAACTTTCAAATCATCAAACTCTGAAAAAGAAATAGAAGTATTTAATTTATCAGAAAACTCAATTTTATTGTAGCCATAAACCCGTAAAATTTCTTCAATAACATCTGCTTCTCGCTGAACATCAACTCTGTAAGGCGGAATCATCAATCCCAGACCCACTTCATTTTCGGTTAATATTTTGATTTCTAAAGAGGCTAAAATATTTTTAATGGTTTCTTTTGGAAGTATTTGACCAATTAATTTGTTGGTATTATCGTAATTGAGAAAGACTTGAAAATCTTCAGTTTTCTGCGGATAAAACTCAACAATTTCAGAAGATATTTTTCCTCCACAAATCTCTTTAATTAAAATAGCGGCTCTTTTAAGTGCGTATTTAGTGATACTTGGGTCAATTCCTCTTTCAAATCTGAAAGAAGCATCGGTATTTAAAGCGTGTCTTTTAGCCGTTTTACGAATGGCAATCGGATTAAAATAAGCACTTTCTAAGAATATAGAAGTTGTATGTTCTGTTACTCCAGAACCTTTACCACCAAACACTCCACCCATACAAAGTGGATGCTCTTCTCCATCACAAATCATAATATCTTCTGCATGTAATGTACGCTCTACATCATCTAAAGTAATAAAGGAAGTACCAGAGGCTAAGGTATTAACAATAATCTTATTACCTTTTATTTTACTGGCATCAAATGCATGTAAAGGCTGCCCTAATTCATGAAGAATATAATTGGTAATATCAACCACATTATTTTTAGGGGTTAACCCTAAAGATTTCAATTTATCCTGCAACCATTTTGGAGACACCTCAACTTTAATATTGCTGATAGTTACTCCGCAATAACGCGGAATTAATTCTTTATCATCTACCTGTAAATCAATTTTTAAAGTACGTTCATCAACTTGAAAATCGCTTACTGAAGGTGTTTTAAACTCTAATTTCAAGCCTTCTTGCATTAATCCGGCACGCAAATCTCTGGCAACACCCATATGGCTCATAGCATCGGCTCTATTGGGCGTTAAACCAATTTCAAAAACCTGATCTGAGGCTATATTAAAAACTTTTGAAGCCGGGGTTCCAACCTTATATTTATCATCGATTACCAAAATTCCGTCATGACCTTTTCCTAAACCCAACTCATCTTCCGCACAAATCATCCCAAAACTTTCTTCACCTCGTATTTTTCCTTTTTTAATGATTAGTGATGCTCCATTTTCCATGTATAAAGTAGAACCTATGGTAGCAACCAAAACCGTTTGCCCTACAGCAACATTGGGCGCTCCACAAACAATTTGAAGAGGCTCTTCTTGACCGATATTAACAGTCGTAACTTTTAATCGATCAGCATTGGGATGTAGTTCACAAGTCAACACTTTACCAACAACAACGCCTTCTAAACTTCCTTTAATTGATTCAAAAGTATGTATTCCCTCTACTTCTAAACCTAAATTGGTCAATAATTCTGATACCTTTTCTGCTTCCCAATCTAATTGTAAAAACTGTTTTAACCAGTTATAGGATATTTTCATATAGTAATTATTAAAAAATTGAAAAATTGAAAGTTTAAGGTTTAAGGTTAGAATTGAATGTTGATAATTTAAACGAACATTTACAAACCTTATGAACCTTAAAAACTTTATGAAATTTAAACTTTAAACTTTACAAACATTATGAACTTTAAAAACTTTAAACTTTTAAAGGCACAAAGATAATAAACCTTGAACAATGCACAATCATATAAACAAGCTTAGCTGATGTTAGCCCAAATAGCCGTTTTGTGACTTATTTCTTTATAGGTATTTAATATGTTAAAATTTTCTGGTAAAGCGAGGTTTGCGTCTTTTTGAAGTGTTTCAAAAGCAACAGAACGTGCCAATTTTAACACTTGAGTATCTTTTACAATATCTGCAATTTTAAGATTTAAAACACCACTTTGTTGTTTACCGAGCAAATTTCCTGGTCCACGTAGTTTCAAATCAACATCAGCAATTTCAAATCCGTTATTGGTATTTACCATAGTACTGATACGTGTTTTGGCATCTTCAGAAAGTTTATTTCCGGTCATCAAAATACAATAACTTTGCTCAGCGCCTCTTCCTACTCTACCTCTTAACTGATGTAGTTGTGAGAGTCCGAAACGTTCTGCACTTTCTATAACCATGACGCTGGCATTGGGCACATTAACGCCCACTTCAATAACGGTTGTTGCTATCATAATATCCGTTTCTTTTTTGATAAATCGCTGCATTTCAAGATCTTTTTCTTCTCCTTTTAACTTACCATGTACAACGCTTATACTATATTTAGGAAGCGGAAAAGCCCTGGAAATTCCTTCAAAACCATCCATTAAATCTTTATAATCTAACACCTCTGATTCTTGAATTAAAGGATAAACAATATAGATTTGTCTTCCTTTTTCAATTTGATCTTTGATAAATTTGAATACTGCTAATCTGTTTTTATCAAAGCGATGAACCGTTTTAATATCTTTTCTTCCTGGTGGCATTTCATCAATTACAGACATATCTAAATCACCATAAATACTCATCGCCAAGGTTCGTGGTATGGGTGTTGCCGACATGATTAAAATATGTGGCGGAATTTCATTTTTTCTCCACATTTTAGAACGTTGTTCCACTCCAAATCGGTGTTGCTCATCAATAATGGCTAAACCTAAATTGTTGAACTGTACTTTTTCCTCAAACAAAGCATGGGTACCTATTAATATTTGCAGTTTCCCGTTTTCTAATTCCTCGTGAATTTCTTTTCTGTCCTTTGTTTTTACGGATCCTGTTAAAAGTTTTATCTGAACATTCAGCGGTTTTAACAACTCAGAAAAAGTTTGAAAATGTTGATTCGCCAAAATTTCGGTAGGCGCTAATAAAGCAGCTTGAAATCCGTTATCTAAGGCAATTAACATAGACAATAGGGCAACAATTGTTTTTCCGGATCCTACATCACCTTGTAATAATCGGTTCATTTGTGCCTTAGAACCCATATCTTTTCTAATTTCTTTAATAACTCTTTTCTGCGCATTGGTCAAATCAAATTCTAGGTGATTTTGGTAGAACTCATTGAAATAGTGTCCTACTATATCAAATTTATGACCTTTTATTTTCGATTTTCTGAGGATATTTTTTCTAATTAATTGTAATTGGATATAAAATAATTCTTCAAATTTTAAACGAAATTCAGCTTTAGTCAATAATTCTTGTTGCTCTGGAAAATGTATATTTCTGTAGGCTATATTTCTAGGTATTAATTGATATTGATTAATGATTGTTTGAGATAAAGACTCTTTTAACTGATGATTAATTTCTATTAACAATTGTTCTACAATTGAAATCATCGCTCTGTTTGAAAATCCCTTTTTAGAAAGCATTTCTGTTGACGGATAAACAGGCTGCATGGTAGCATGTAGACTTTTGTTAAAATCATCCAATAAATCCATTTCCGGATGCGGCATATTATAAACACCATTAAAAAGATTGACTCTGCCAAAAATTACATAAGGTGTATTTAATTTTATATTACTTTTAATCCATTTAACACCCTTAAACCAAACCAATTCCATCATATCATTACCGTCAGAAAAAGTAGCTACCAACCGGCTTCCAACTTTTTGTTCGATGGTTTTTAAATTTGTAATTTTCCCAATTAGCTGAACTTCAGAACTATTTCCTTCTAGTTGGTTAATTTTGTAAAACTGAGTTCTATCAATATATCTATTGGGAAAAAAATTTAATAAATCTTGTAGTGTGTGTATGGAAAGCTCTGACTTTAACAACTCAGCTCTTGCTGGACCAACACCTTTTAAATAAGCAATGGATGTATGTAGATTTAATGGTTGCATAGGTTAATTTACAATTACGAAGATACTAAATGCGCTAAACTTTTATATCTTTGCTCCACAATTTTACACCATGCGATTACATAGAAATTTGGTTTTCACCGTTATTGATGCTTTAAATGAGATTTTTAATGAAAATCAATATGCCGATAAAGTAGTTGAAAAATCTTTAAAACGCGATAAACGCTGGGGCGCCAGAGATCGAAAATTTGTTGCTGAAACCATTTACGATATTGTGCGTTGGAAACGCTTATACAATGAAATAGCGGGCACTAAAGAACATTTTACCCGTGAAAATTTGTGGAAAATATTTGAGGTTTGGGCAGTGCTACATGAAATTCCGCTTCCTGAATGGAATCAAATTGGCGACGCACCTGCAAGAAGAATTAAAGGCATGTTTAATGAACTTCAAAAAGATCGTCGTTTTAGAGAATCTATTCCAGATTGGATGGATGAAATGGGTGTAAAAGAATTGGGAGAAACTATTTGGACAGAAGAAATAAAAGCACTTAATGTAAAAGCTGATGTGATATTGCGCGTGAATACATTGAAAACCAATAAGTTTGAACTTAAAAAATTATTAGAGGAAGATGAAATTGAAACAGAATTTCTGCCTGATCACGATAGTGCCTTAAAATTGGTTGAAAGAAAAAATGTTTTTTTAACAGAAGCATTTGCCAACGGATTATTTGAAGTCCAAGATGCCTCATCTCAATTGGTAGCCGATTTTTTAGAAGTAGAACCTGGAATGCGTGTTATTGACACTTGTGCAGGTGCCGGAGGTAAAACACTTCATATTGCTACTTTGATGAAAAACAAAGGTCAAATTATTGCCTTGGATCTTTATGAATCTAAATTAAATCAACTTAAAAAACGCGCAAGACGTAACGGAATTTTTAACATAGAAACACGCGTTATAGATTCTACTAAAGTGATTAAAAAATTAAAAGAGACTGCAGATCGCGTGTTAATTGATGCGCCATGTAGCGGATTGGGTGTTTTAAGACGCAATCCAGATTCTAAATGGAAATTACAAGCTGAATTTATAGAAAATATTAAAAAAGCGCAATCAGAAATTTTAGATCAATATGCATCTATGGTTAAAAAAGGGGGGAAATTAGTGTATGCTACCTGCTCTATTTTACCTTCTGAAAATCAACATCAAGTGCAACAGTTTTTAAACAATCACCAAGATTTTACTTTAGTAAAAGACAATATTGTATTGCCTTCAAAATCGGGTTATGACGGATTTTATATGGCTTTACTGGAAAGAAAAAAATCAGATCATTTTTAATATCATAAATCAGCGGCTTTGTGCCGCTTTTTTTATATCATGAAATAAAACTATTAAAAGATTAAATCAGTAAAAGAATTTTAAATTTGCAAAAACACACACTATGATTTCTTTTTTTCAAACTACCGATAAAAATATATACGCAGTTCAATCTGCAAACGAATTAACACTGATTAACCTCCATAAAATCAGTTGGTTATTGGGAAATGTACAACATCTTAAAACAAATAGAATCCAAGGAAATTATATTGGACCAAGAAAAGAAATGATTACGCCGTGGAGTACCAATGCCGTGGAAATTACCCAAAATATGGGCATTGAAGGTATTATCAGAATAGAAACTTTTGAAAATAACGATACTCATAAAGTTTATTTTGATAAAATGTTGCAACAAAATTATACTGTCTTAGATCAAGATCTTTTTACAATAAACACCCAACCTAAACCAATACTTGAAATTGATACTATAAGTGAATTCAATCAAAAAGAAGGATTGGCTTTAAATGAGGAAGAAATTGAATATCTTGAAAATTTAGCTTTAAAACTAGGCAGAAAACTGACAGATTCTGAAGTTTTCGGATTTTCACAAATCAATTCAGAACATTGTCGTCACAAGATTTTTAACGGGACTTTTATCATAGACGGAGAAGAAAAGAAAGATTCTTTATTTAAGATGATTAGAAAAACTTCTAATAAAAATCCTAATTCTATTGTTTCTGCCTATAAAGACAATGTAGCTTTTATAGAAGGACCTACCATTCAAAACTTTGCTCCAAAATCACCCGAAAAACCAGATTTTTACCAATCCAAAGAATTTAATACGGTAATATCACTTAAAGCAGAAACTCACAATTTTCCAACAACTGTAGAACCTTTTAATGGAGCTGCTACAGGATCGGGTGGAGAAATACGTGATCGTATGGCTGGCGGAAAAGGCTCCATTCCATTAGCAGGAACAGCTGTTTATATGACACCTTATTCAAGATTATCCAAATTAAAGCCTTGGGAAAAAGTTACAGAGAGAAAATGGCTCTACCAAACTCCCTTAGAAATTTTAATTAAAGCATCTAATGGTGCTTCAGATTTTGGCAATAAATTTGGTCAGCCTTTAATTTCAGGCTCTGTATTTACTTTTGAACATCAAGAAAATAATCAAATTTTAGGGTTTGATAAAGTAATCATGTTGGCAGGCGGAATCGGTTTTGGAAAAAAAGAAGAAAGCCTGAAAGAAAAGCCAAAATTAGGCGATTTAATTGTCATTTTAGGCGGTGATAATTACAGAATCGGAATGGGAGGTGCGGCTGTATCATCTACAGATACAGGCGAAATGAGTAATTTAATCGAATTAAATGCGGTTCAACGCTCTAATCCCGAAATGCAAAAAAGAGTGAATAATGTGGTGCGTTCTTTGGTTGAAAGTGGTATCAATCCGATTGTGTCCATTCATGATCATGGTGCCGGCGGACATCTCAATTGTTTGTCAGAACTGGTAGAAGAAACAGGTGGAAAAATCAATATTGATAAATTGCCCATAGGAGATCCTACCCTATCCTATAAAGAAATTTTAGGGAATGAATCTCAGGAAAGAATGGGTTTGATTATCCCTAAAGAATCCATCGAATTTGTTCAAAAAATTGCTGAACGTGAAAGAGCACCCATATATGTGGTTGGTGAAGTGACGAATGATCAAATATTTCAATTTTATAGCGAAAAAACCGGAGAAAAACCATTGAATCTCTCTTTATTTGATATGTTTGGAAGCGCTCCTAAAACTATTTTAGAAGACCAAACAACGCCAAATCAATTTGCAGAAATCACATATGATAAAGCTGAATTGTACAACTATGTAAATCAGGTTTTACAATTAGAATCGGTTGCATGTAAAGATTGGCTCACCAATAAAGTAGACCGTTGTGTAAGTGGAAGAGTGGCTAAACAACAAAGTTGTGGCGAGCTCCAACTTCCTCTTAATAATGTAGGAGTTATAGCGCTAGATTTTAACGGAAAAGAAGGAATTGCAACGACTATTGGACATGCTCCTTTAAGTGCTTTAATAGATGAAAAAGCAGGTTCTAAAAATGCCATTGCAGAAGCCTTGACTAATATTGTTTGGGCTCCTTTAAAAGACGGTCTTCAATCCGTTTCTCTGTCTGCCAACTGGATGTGGGCTTGTAAAAATAAAGGCGAAGATGCCAAACTCTACAATGCCGTTGAAACAGCATCTCAATTTGCTATTGATTTGGGAATCAATATTCCGACCGGAAAAGATTCCTTATCAATGAAACAAAAATATCCAAATATGGAGGTAAAAGCTCCAGGAACGGTTATTATTTCTGCAACAGCACATTGTATTGAAATTTCAAAAGTAGTTGAACCAGTTTTAAAATATTTAGATAACAATGCTATTTTCTATATCAATCTTTCTGAAGATGCCTATCATTTAGGTGGCTCTAGTTTTGCTCAGATTAATTCCAAAATTGGCACTACTACTCCGACAATTCAAAATCCTAAAAATTTTAAAAACACCTTTAACGCTATACAAATGCTGATAAAAGAGGATAAAATTATTGCCGGACATGATATTTCTTCGGGTGGACTCATAACTACTTTGTTAGAGATGTGTTTCCCTCAAAATAATATTGCTGCTGAAATTGATTTGAGTTCAGTAAATGAGAATGATATTATTAAATTATTGTTTGCCGAAAATAGCGGAATTGTTTTTCAAACCAATAATCCTTCATTTGTAGCCTCTGCCTTAAAAAATAGTAAAATTGCTTATTATATTATCGGTAAAGCTATAAAATCTGATACGCTATCAGTGGTGAATCAAGATGAAAAATACCAATTTAATATAGCACAGTATCGTGATATTTGGTATAAGACCTCCTATTTATTAGATCAACATCAATCCGGAAAACAAAAAGCAAAAGAGCGGTTTGAAAATTACAAGAATCAGCCACTGAACTATATTTTCCCAGAGTATTATATCAACAAAAGAAAAGATTTAAATCAGCCTACTACATCAAAAATTAAGGCGGCAATTATCAGAGAAAAAGGTTCAAACAGCGAACGTGAAATGGCTTATGCTATGTATTTGGCCGGATTTGAGGTAAAAGATGTTCATATGACCGATTTAATTTCGGGTCGTGAAACTTTAGAAGATATTCAATTTTTAGTAGCCGTTGGCGGATTCTCTAACTCTGATGTATTAGGTTCTGCCAAAGGCTGGGCAGGATCTTTTTTATACAATGAAAAAGCAAAAAAAGCATTGACCAACTTTTTTAAACGCAATGACACCATTTCTTTAGGTGTTTGTAACGGTTGTCAGCTATTTATAGAACTCGGTTTAATCCATCCATCACATCAAGAAAAACCAGTGATGTTGCACAATGATTCTTATAAGTTTGAATGTCAATTCACTTCTGTAAAGATTAGTGAAAATAATTCCGTTTTATTAAAATCTCTTTCCGGGAGTACATTAGGTATCTGGTCTGCTCACGGCGAAGGAAAATTCAGTTTTCCTTATGAAGAAAATAAATATCAAATCATAGGAAAATACGGCTATGAAAACTATCCGGCAAACCCGAATGGTTCAGATTTTAACGCAGCAATAGTAAGCTCAGATTGTGGAAGACATACGGTAATGATGCCACATTTAGAACGTTCCCTATTTCCGTGGAATTGGGCTTATTATCTAGAAAAGAATAGCGATGAAGTTTCGCCATGGTTAACTGCATTTATAGATGCAAAACAATGGTTTTCAATAGAAAATCAATAAATAAAAGTGAAAACCATTGATTATTTTTTAACAAAACTTGGCAAATGATTTTTTATTTGTTATTTTTCGCCTTGACAATTAACAAAAACAAACTTTAACTATAACTTTACTTATGAAAATTACACGTCTATTCGATTTTCCCTATTATCAATTAGAGAAATACAACACAGAAAAAGCATTTAACACTAAATACAATGGTGTTTGGGTTGCTACTTCTACAAGAGAATTTATTGCTAAAGGAAATACCATTAGTAGAGGATTATTGAAATTAGGGATAAAACCTAATGATAAAATTGCTGTTATTTCAACGGCAAACAGAACTGAGTGGAATGTAATGGATTTGGGTATTTTACAAATTGGAGCTCAAAATGTACCTATGTATCCTACCATTTCTTCTGATGAATACGAATATATTTTTAATCATGCTGAAATTACACATTGTTTTATATCAGATGCAGGATTATTTGAAAGAGTTAAGGTTCTAAAAGACAAAGTACCTACGCTTAAAGAAATCTACTCTTTTGATGAGATTGAAGGTTGTAAAAACTGGAAAGAAGTATTAGAATTAGGTAAAGATGAAAGCAATCAACCTGAAGTTGAAAAACTTAAAGATGCTGTAAAACCTGAAGATTTAGCAACTATTATTTATACCTCAGGAACCACTGGAACTCCAAAAGGAGTAATGTTATCTCACAACAATATCGTTTCTAATACTCTTGCAAGTCAGCCAAGAGTACCGGTTCCAATAGGTGATTACAAAGTAATGAGTTTCTTACCTGTTTGTCACATATTTGAGAGAATGTTACACTATCTATATATGTATACGGGTGGAGAAATTTATTTTGCAGAAAGCATTGAAAAAATAAAAGATAATGTAAATGAAGTACATCCCACCTTAATGTCAGTTGTTCCTCGTTTATTAGAAAAAATTTATGACGGAATTATAGCAAAGGGTACAGATCTTACCGGAATTAAAAAAATATTGTTCTTCTGGGCAGTTGGTTTAGGTTTACAATGGAAACCATACGGTCAAAATGGTTGGTGGTATGAGTTTAAACTTAAAATTGCTCGTAAATTAATTTTTAGTAAATGGAAAGCGGCACTAGGTGGTGAAATTACTACTTTGGTTTCTGGTAGTGCAGCCTTACAATCGCGTTTAACAAAAGTATTCTGTGCCTCTGGTATGATGATAATGGAAGGTTACGGATTAACAGAGACTTCGCCGGTGGTTACCGTAAATATGTACAAAAACAATTTATTTAGAATTGGTTCTGTAGGAACTACTATTGAAGATGTTGAAGTTAAAATTGCCGAGGACGGAGAAATTTTAATTAAAGGTCCAAACGTAATGATGGGTTATTATAAAGATCCAGAAAGAACTGCTGAAGTGCTTCAAAACGGTTATTTCCATACAGGTGATAAAGGAGAAATTGATGCGGATGGATTTTTATATATTACCGGACGTAAAAAAGAAATTTTTAAAACTTCTGGAGGCAAATATGTATCTCCGGTACTTTTAGAGAATGTTATGAAACAATCTCGTTTTATTGAGCAAATTATGGTGGTAGGAGATGGTGAAAAAATGCCGGCTGCTATTATTCAACCAACATTTGACTTTATTAAAGAATGGGCTCGCAGAAAAGGCCATACTATTGGTGAAACCAATGCAGAAATTATTGCCAATGAAGTAGTCATAGCGCGTATTCAAAAAGATATTGACAAACGCAATAGAAAATTTGGAGATTGGGAAAAAATAAAAGCATTTGAGTTAACACCAGATGTTTGGGGTATTGATAATAACCTATTAACACCAACTATGAAACCAAAAAGAGATGTTATTAAAGCAAAATATATTCATCTTTACAATAAAATTTACGGGTATTAATAGTACTTATTTTATACATAAAAACCACGCAAAAAGCGTGGTTTTTTTTTTGAAACCTATTTAAATAGAATCTTATAGGCTGTTTATTAAAGCAGAAAGAACAGCAGAAAAAAACCGTCTATTACGAGGAGCAAATGCGACGAAATAATCTGTTTAAAGTGAATGAGATTGCCACAGCTTTCTTATTCCAACACGCCAGCTGGCCCCTTCATTAAAAACAGCTGCAAGCTGTTTTCTTAACATTCGGTCCTGCAATGAATGAAAAAGTATTCAGTTAATTAGCTTTTGGTAAATGGCTTTTCACTTCCTGCCCTGAAGTCGAAGGCTTAACTTCTGACTTCTAAATTCTAAAATGAAATAACCGTCAACCATGAACTTCACTACCTAATAGTCTATAGCAGATTTCTGTTAACCAATCATTTTATAATGTAATTTTCACTTCTAAAATCTCAAATCTAAAATCTCAAATCTAAATTAATTTATCTATTTTTGTTTTACAAGAAAAAAAATAACATGGAGCATTTTATAGTATCGGCCAGAAAATACAGACCACAAATTTTTGAAGATGTAATTGGTCAAGAAGCGATTACCAACACCCTTGAAAATGCTATAAAAAACAATCATTTAGCGCAAGCATTGCTTTTTACCGGTCCACGTGGAGTAGGAAAAACTACCTGCGCTAGAATCTTGGCAAAACGAATCAACCAAGAAAGCATGCAAAACATGAGCGAAGACGAGGACTTTGCTTTTAATATTTTTGAATTGGATGCGGCCTCTAATAACTCTGTTGATGATATCAGAAGTTTAACCGATCAGGTTAGGATACCACCACAAGTTGGAAAATACAAAGTATATATTATTGATGAGGTTCATATGTTGTCACAATCAGCTTTTAATGCC
>JAMPYA010000221.1 GCA_023700885.1 Flavobacteriaceae bacterium | reverse complement strand
CAGTACCGCACAAATCAATAGGATCAAATTTATTTAAATCAATTGGAGTGCAAAGTTCAAGCAATGCTTCTCTAAAACCATTTAACTCATTAATTGTGATAGTTCGCATCATAAATATGGTGAGAAATGAAGCAATTTGATTGTGATTATATTGACCAGATGCCATGTTGATCAATATTGTTTTGGCTTCAACTTTGCTCAGCGTTTTATGTTGATATAGATATTCAAGTATTTCTTTCATTTTTAAATTATTATATGTTTTATTTAATAGAACTGTCAAACAATTAGTGATATGCCCAATTGTAAATAAGTTGTTTCCCATGTTCGGTAAGTACAGATTCTGGATGAAATTGTACACCACGTAAATCGTAGGATTTGTGTCTAATTGCCATAATATTATGATGAGGGTCTGTGGCTATACATTCTAATTCAGCTGGTAAATCATGCGCAACTACCCAAGAGTGATAATGACCAATTTTATAGGATGTGGGGATTTTATCAAACAAATAATCCGTTTTAAGTAGGTTGATTGTTGATGCAATTCCATGCAATGGTTCTTTTAGATTGATAAGTAATCCTCCAAAAGATTCAGCAATGGCTTGATGCCCGAGACAAACGCCTAAAATACTTTTGTTAGCGCCATAAGTTTTTATAATTTTTGGCATCATTCCCGCATCTATTGGAAGGCCGGGTCCTGGAGATAATAGTATTTTATCATAATGAGCAACTTCATGCAGTTGTATTTGATCATTTTTACGAACATCAATTTGATTAAATCCTATTTCATGCAATATATGAACTAGGTTAAAAACAAAAGAATCATAATTATCAATAACAAGTATTTTCATATGTGAATATTTTATTTTTTTTTCATTTGTCATATGGAATTGTTCATTCCTTATTTATTTTCTTTTTGGTATTCACGAACTAACGTTTCGCCAGTTTGATTAAAATATTTTCATCAAAGTTTACTTCACAAAATTTTATTTGTTTCGGTGTTCAGTGATTGCTTTGCAATTGTGTTTTTGCAAACATGGCTATTTCATATTTTTTAGATTTATTTTAGATAGTTGATGCCAATTCTATAGCTTTTCTCAAAGCGAAAAGTTTGTTATTTACTTCGTTCAATTCATTTTGTGGATTTGATTTTGCTACAATTCCAGCACCCGCCTGATAAATTAATTGATGCTTAAAACTTAAAAAAGATCGAATAAAAATAGCGTGATTAAAGCCTCCATTAAAGCCCAAATAACCTATGGCTCCGCCATAAAATCCTCTACTATCTGGTTCATATTTATCAATAATTTCCATGGCTCTGTGTTTTGGTGCGCCCGAAAGGGTGCCGGCAGGATACGTATCTCCCAAAATTTTAATGGGATTATAATTTTTATCTAGTTGAGCACTCACTTTAGAAACCAAATGAATTACATGTGAGTAGTATTCGATCTGTTTAAAACGCTCTACAGTTACGTGGTTGCTGTTTTTACTGAGGTCATTTCGGGCTAAATCTACTAACATCACATGTTCAGCATTCTCTTTTGGATCTTGGCTCAGTTCATTGGCAAGTTGTTCATCTTTTTCATTATTTCCAGTTCGTTTAAAAGTCCCAGCAATAGGATTGATCGTTGCTTTATTATTTGAGATGGTTAGCTGTGCTTCGGGAGATGAGCCAAAAATTTTAAAATTACCATAATCAAAATAAAAAAGATAAGGTGATGGATTAATAGATCTTAAAGCGCGATAAACATTAAATTCATCGCCCTTAAAATCAATTTGAAATTTACGGGAGAGGACTACCTGAAAAACATCGCCTAAATAACAATGATTGATGCTTTTATCAATCATTTTTAAAAAATCTTCATCAGTAAAATTGGAAATTTCTTTTGAAGTTTGATTAAACGAATAAGTACTTGCTGTTTTATGGCTAATAATATCATTGATTTGTTCAATCTGAGTGCTTTCATTTTCTAGTAAATGCTCAATAATAAAGAGCTCATTGTTAAAGTGATTAAATACAATGATATACTTAAAAACATGGTATTGTATCAACGGAAATTCATTAGGGGTACTTTTAAATTGAATTTTTTCAAACAACGGAATGGCATCATACGAAGTATAACCAAATAAACCATTTGTAATAAAATCATAGGGTAATTTATCTGAGCCGAATTGTTTAGTAAACTCAAGAAGTGTTTGAGAAATATCGAGTTTATTGGTGTTGTGTTCTTTCTTTTTACCGTCTGGATACGTTATTTTAGTAATTTTTGGATGCACAATAAAAGATGCAATGGGTAAAAAACAAAGGTAAGAGTAGCTGTTTTCTTTACTTTTATAGTCAGAACTTTCTAGCAAAAAACTATTCGGAAATTTATCTCTCAGTTTTAAATAGAGCTCAACCGGTGTATGGGTATCACTCAGTTTTTTAATTATGTTTGTTTTAAATTGATATTTCATGGGTATGTTTTTTATAAGTTTTTTAAAAAAATGCATAAAAAAAGCCCGCTGATTCAGCGGGCTTAAAATATCGTACGTACAAAAACGCAAGCTATTTACTGAATCTCTTTCGGGATAAAGTAAACCACCACCATGCGTTATTTTGTGTAAAGTTTCTCATTGTTAAAAGCAAATATATAAATGATTTTTAATTATTGACTATTAATTTCAAAAAATTATATTGTTTTTTCAGATTTAAAATGTACCAACTTCTTTTTTGAATTGTTTCTTTTTTTATTGTGAGTATTTTTTGGATGATGATGAATAGGTTTATGTCTACTCGGTTTTGGAGTATTGGTTATTGGCTCATCATCAAGCGAATCAACCAAAAATGGATGTTCAGTTACTACGGGTATTTTTTGATCAATCAGTTTTTGAATATCTTTTAAATAAGCTCTTTCATCTGCATCACAAAATGAAATGGCTTTACCGCTAGCTTTTGCTCTACCGGTTCTTCCAATTCTATGAACATAGGTTTCGGCAATATTAGGTAAATCGTAATTGATTACCAGCGATAATTCTTCAACATCAATCCCTCTAGCGGCAATATCTGTAGCAACTAAAACACCGATATTTCCATCTTTAAAATTATTTAAAGCT
>JAMPYA010000220.1 GCA_023700885.1 Flavobacteriaceae bacterium | reverse complement strand
TCTTCTCCTGTTTTGAACTGTTTTAAAAATTCATCGGTTAATAATTCGTCTTTTTTCATAAGTGTATAAAATTTAAAATTAAACAAAAAAATATCGAGGTTTGCAAACCCCGATATTTTTTAACTTACACACTTTGTAGGATAGTCCTAGTTATTGATACCATTTAGCATAGAAAACATAATTCTCTGCTATTCTTTCAATTTCACCTTCTAATAATTCAATAGAAATATCCTTTACCTTTTTTGCTGGAATACCAGCATAAATACTGCCAGATGCTACTTTTGTTCCTTTAGATAAAACAGCACCAGCTGCTATGATAGAGTTGCTTTCTATGATACAATCATCCATAATAATAGCACCCATACCTATTAAAACATTGTCATGAATTGTACAACCATGAACTATGGCATTATGCGCAATTGAAACTTTATTTCCTATTATAGTTGGGTGTTTTTGATAAGTGGCGTGTATAACAACACCATCTTGTACATTTACTTTGTTTCCCATTTTAATGTAATGCACATCGCCTCTAATAACAGCATTATACCAAATACTACAATCATCACCCATATTAACATCTCCAATTATTACTGCGGTTTCAGCAATAAAACAATTCAATCCAAATTGTGGTTTTTTTCCGTTAAGTTCTTTAATTATCATTTTAAATATTTTAAAATGTTGCATTAATATTTGGGCAACCTGATAAACGCTGTGGTCTGCATAGTAAATTAAATCCTAAACTAATTTGATGGAATCCTCCATTTTCAAAAAGAATATCACCACTTTGTTTAGTATAAGTATATGAAAACATCCATTTGTTGATATTTACTCCAACAATTGGGGTAATATATTGTAACTCTTCAATTTCATTTCCATCAAATCCTCTACGGTAAGATAATCCTCCCCAAAGTTGAGCACTTGGTAAATCTTTATAAATTTTTAAATTAAAATCTGCCAATTTTTCACCTGTTCTTTCAATGAATTGCGTCATTACAGAAGGCTCAAACTGAACACTAGAATTTTTGCCAAAATAGTATCCAACTGTTAATAAATACCTTCTTAAATTTAAAGACTCATAATTATCATTATACAGATTTCTAGCCGATAGCAAGATATTTTTTGCTGTAAAATACGAGAAAAATCCATCCAAATGATAAGCTGCACCAATATCGGCATTAAAATAATTTCTACTTTGTACTAATTGTGTAATTTCAGGATCTGGAATTGTAAAAGTTGTTTCATCAACACTATTTTCAACCATCATCATTGAAAACGCCAATGATAATTGATTAATTTCATCAGATCTAGTTCCAAAATCTAAATGGTAAGCGTAAGTACCCTGAATTCCTATTTGCGAGTGATATCCATTTTTATCATTAAAAATGATAGCTCCAACACCTGTCTTTTCACCCACTCTAGTATGAAAACTCAAAGTTTGCAGTTCTGGAGCATCCTGAACATCTGCCCATTGTTGACGAGCAGTAAGTCTTAATTTTCCGCAATTTCCAATTCCAGCAGCAGCTGGATGAACTAAATATACATTGTCAGAAAGATAATCAGAATAAATTGGAAGCGTTTCTTGTGCTTTCACTAAAAAACTTAACATCAAGAAAAACAAGTTAGTTATAATACTTTTCATTTTTAATCAAATCAAATCTTAAGATGACTATTATACAGCCAAATATGTTTTTAATTAGCAAATGTACAAAAACCAATATTAGATAAGTTGCTGACTGTAATCATTTTTTATATTGATTTTAGTCATTGATTATTTTTAATTTTATTTCTAACTTAGTGTGGGTGAGTGCGGTTAACTGTTAAATATTATTATGAAAATTATTACCATAATTATAACAATCTTACTAGTAGCAGTGTTGCTCTATGTCTTGTTTATTTACATCAAAAAGTTCTTTAATAGAATTTGGTAACTACTATTTTATGGTTTAAGAAAGAGTTTGCTGTGAATTACAAAGCCGTATTCTTTTAAAAAATCAAAAACATCAAAATCTCCTTCAAAATTTAAAATTTCATTATTAATAGTCTTTAGTTTTATTTGACCATTAAATGATTTTGTGGTAGAACGCAATCCGGAAATGTCAACTTCTGATATTTTAGAATTATATAAAGCGTCATTAATAATTGTATGTACAATAGATTTCATAGCAGTGAAATTTTTGCATGAAATTACAAAATGTTTATAACATTAACAATAAGTAAATAGAAAAAAATAAAAAAGACCACTTTAAATCGTGGTCTTTTAAAATTATAAATTCTGATTACCTAATTAATTGCACCAAATTAATTTTATTAAATTTTATATTTTCCTAAATCATTTAAATTTGAATGACTTACAAACATGAAATGTCCTGCATTACGTGCACGGGCAAATCGCAAAAAAACTTCAAGTGTTTTCCAATAAGAGTGATCTCGTTGCATATCATTCAATAATATATAACCCATTATGATATTCCCTGCCATTTCTACTAATCTACGTGCATGAAAATCTACAAATTCAGGATTGTTATGCACGGTAACTCTTGCTTCTGCTTCTTCATATTCCAACGTCATACTTGTAAGAATAAATCTATATGATTCTGTTTCTGGTTTTATGGTTGCTTTATCATATTCCTCAATTTGAGCCAAAAAAGCACCTGTTGTTACCCCTTTAATTGCAGCTACTACTTGTAATTGTGTAGTTCCTTCGTAAATGGTAGTGATACGCGCATCACGATAGATTCTCTCAATAGGATAATCTTTCATAAAGCCAGAACCTCCGTGTATTTGTAACGCATCATAAGCTATTTCGTTACAGAATTCTGAAGTTAATCCTTTAGCAAGAGGTGTAAACACATCGGCTAATTTCTGGTATTTTTTTTGTTCTTCTCTTTCCTCTTTAGTTAAAGGTCTTTCTGTAGAAATATGAGCTAGTGTTTTATACATATCTACAAAACGAGCTGTTTCATATAACAAACACCGTGAAGCAGTTAGTTTAGCATGCATTACACTAAGCATTTCGTATATTGCTGGAAATTGAATAATAGGTTTTCCAAATTGTTCTCTGTTATTAGCATATGTTAATGCTTCGCGATAAGC
>JAMPYA010000042.1 GCA_023700885.1 Flavobacteriaceae bacterium | reverse complement strand
GTTAAAACATTTTTTATCATAATCTGTTCTACAGAAAAAAGCTGATAAATAGCTTCATCTACAGTAGATTCTGCATCACTTAATGAATCTAGAAAACTAATTCTAAGCAAATCAGTTTTGCTAACCATTCCTATTAACTCTCCTTTTTCTACAACAGGAATATGACGAATTTTAAATTTATCAAACAATTTTTCTGCCAACTCCAAAGAATCATTTAATTGCAATGTAATAACTTCTTTGGTCATAATATCTCTCACAAATAAACTCGCTTTCATGATTCTTTTCTTTATGGATTAACATCTTAAATTTAGCAAATAATTACAAAAAATCCTAGGATAAAAATCATTGAAAAGAAAGATTTACTAAAATCTTATTATATAAATCGAAAAACGCATTGAAATTCAATGCATTTAAAGTGACCGCGGAAGGATTCGAACCCTCAACCCTCAGAGCCGAAATCTGATATTCTATCCAGTTGAACTACGCAGCCAATTTATCTTATTTTTAACTCAGCAACTCTTTTACAACGGTTGAAATAGATTTCCCATCTGCTTTGCCTCCTAGTTTTTGAGATGCTAAACCCATAACTTTACCCATATCTTGCATAGAAGAAGCGCCTGTAGATTTAATTATATCTGCTATAATTGCTCTTAATTCTTCTATTCCCATTTGCTCTGGTAAAAACTTTTCTATTACTGCTGCTTGTGCCAATTCAGGCTCAGCTAAATCAGTTCTTCCTTGGTTAATGTATAAATTAGCACTTTCTTTTCGCTGTTTTACAAGTTTTTGTAATAATTTAATTTCTGCATCTTCTGATAATTCTACTGAAGCTCCGCTTTCTGTTTGAGCTAATAAAATACCAGATTTAATTGCTCTTAATGACTCTAAAGCAATTTTGTCCTTAGACTTCATTGCTTCCTTCATGGCATCCATAACTTTTACTTGTAAACTCATAACTTATTTATTTTATTGGTGCAAAGATAAAAAAAAGAACTCGAATGGACTGCTTGTTTCATTCGAGTTCCATAGATATTAAAGTAATTTTAATCTACATTATCATGTAAAAAAGAATTATTAGTTCTTATCTTGATTTCATCATTGCTATCTAAACTAATTGACATATTTGTTTGTTGAATGTCTGATGAATAATTTTTAGAATCTATTTCAACTCCTCTACGTTTATAAGCAGGTTCTCTTTCTAATTCATCTATATTATGATTTATATGATTATGAAATCGATAATTAAAATCCTTCATTTTCTCTTTGCGTTCTGCCGCGCGTTTTTGAAGCTCAACAATTGTCAGATTTAAAGGTGAAACTTCTCTTAAATCATGTTCTTTTTCTGCTGTTACAGAAATTGAATTTGTTCTAATTTCTAAAGAGATTCCATCTTCTAATTTAGGCTTTTTAGAGGTTTCAAATTTCTTTTCTAATTCTATATAATCTTCTAAACTATAATGAATTAACTCGGTATCATTTCCTACAACCGTACTTATTTCATCATATTCTTGAATTTCAATATTGTTAACTTTTGCATCAAATTCAGGTTTATTTTTCTCAACTATTGGAAATTCGAAAACTAAACTTGCTTGTATTTCATCTGGATATATTTCATCTGATTCATCTTCAACTAACTCATTTTCTACTTCTTGTAATGATGTAATTACATATTCATCGTCAGCTTCAGCTATAATTTCATTCTCGATTTCTAGAACTTCATCTTCTACTAATTCATAAACTACATCAATATTTTTAATTACTTCATTGGTAGGTATTATTTGAAAATCGGTTAAATTATTTTCTTTTTTTTTCTCTTCTTCAACTTCATCCTCAAAAGAAAACTTTTTTAAAGGCAAGTCATATTTAGGTTTTATAGTAACATTAGGTTTTAGTTCATGTTTACTTTCTTGTTCATTTTCTAAAAGATGTATAATTTTAGAGGTCTCTCCACTTACAATTTCAGATTGCTGATCTTTATTAAAACCTGTAGCAATAATGGTAACTGATATGGCGTCTCCTAGGGTTTCATCTTCACCAACTCCCATAATAATATTTACATTACTTTTTGCCTCTGATTGAATATATTCATTTATTTCACTAATCTCATCAATAGTAATTTCGTTAGATCCCGAAACAATCAATAAAAGCACATTTCTTGCTCCTGTAATTTTATTATCATTTAATAAAGGAGAATCTAAAGCTTTTATGATACAATTTTGCGACCTGTTTTTACCTTCAGCAGTTGCAGAACCCATAATGGCAGTTCCGCTATTTGCTAAAACAGTTTTAGCATCTCTTAAATCAATATTTTGAGTGTAATGATGTGTAATAACTTGCGCAATTCCGCGAGCCGCAGTAGATAAAACTTCATCAGCTTTTGAGAATCCTGCTTTAAAACCTAAATTTCCATAAACTTCTCTTAGTTTATTATTATTGATAATAATTAAAGAATCTACATATTGACGCAAAGTTTCGACACCTTTTAAGGCTTGATCAATACGTGTTTTTCCTTCAAAGCTAAACGGAATAGTTACAATTCCAATAGTGAGTAAATCTAGTTCTCTTGCCATTTGAGCAATTACTGGTGCAGCTCCTGTTCCGGTTCCTCCTCCCATTCCTGCGGTGATAAACACCATTTTGGCATTGGCACTCAAAAGTTTTTTGATTTCTTCAATACTTTCAATAGCAGCTTTTTCACCAATATCCGGATTAGCACCCGCTCCTAATCCTTCAGTAAGAGAAACACCTAACTGAATTTTATTAGGCACGGGACTGTTTTGCAGTGCTTGTGAATCGGTATTACAAACCACAAAATCTACACCGATTAGTCCTTGAGCAAACATATGATTTACAGCATTGCTTCCGCCTCCGCCAACTCCTATTACCTTAATAACATTTGAATTGTTTTTTGGTAAATCAAAATTAATGTTGTTAAAACTAGTACTATTCATAACTATATATTTTATTCTGCTTTATCTAAAAAATCTTTAAACTTATCAAACCACCTGTCCATGAAATTCTTTTTGGAATTTTCTGAGATTTTGGCTTCTTCTTTTTCTTTTATAATTTCTTCTTCAACATGCTTCTTTTCAAAATCTATTTCAATTTTCGCCTCCATTTCACTTTCTTCAACTTCAATAAAAGCCCCATCATATTTCTTTTTAGAGTTCAATCCTTTCATCAAAAGCCCAACAGAAGTTGCATAAATCGGACTTGAAAGACTTTCGTCTGAATCGCCCGCTAAATGCTCATTTGGATATCCAATTCTGGTGTCCATTCCGGTTACATATTCTACCAATTGTTTGATATGTTTTAATTGCGCACCTCCACCAGTTAATACAATACCAGCAATAAGTTTCTTTTTAGGTTCTTCATGTCCATAATTTTTTATTTCAATATAAACCTTTTCAATAATCTCCATCACTCTAGAATGGATTACTTTTGAAAGTGTTTTAAGGGTGATTTCTTTTGGATCTCTACCTCTTAATCCTGGAATTGAAACAATTTCATTATCTTTATTTTCTCCTGGCCACGCAGAACCAAATTTTACTTTTAACAGTTCTGCTTGACTTTCAATAATAGAACAGCCTTCTTTAATATCTTCTGTAATTACGTTTCCACCGAAAGGAATTACAGCAGTATGACGAATAATTCCATCTTTAAAAATAGCTAAATCTGTTGTTCCTCCCCCAATATCGATCAATGCAACACCGGCTTCTTTTTCTTCCTGACTAAGAACCGCATCAGCAGAAGCCAATGGTTCTAAGGTGATATCAATTAAATCAATTCCGGCACTTTTAATACATTTACCTACGTTATTGATAGAGGCTGTTTGACCTAAAACTACATGGAATTTTGCTTCAACTCTTCCGCCAAACATACCAACAGGTTCTTTAATTTCCGGCTGACTGTCAACTTTATATTCTTGTGGCAACACATGAATAATTTCTTCTCCTGGAAGCATGACTAATTTCTTAACCTGATTGATTAGTTTGTCAATATCAGCATCAGTAATTACTTCATCAGAATTAGTTCTAGTAATATAATCACTATGTTGAATGCTTCTTATATGTTGTCCGGCAATTCCAACTACTGCTCCTTTAATATTGACGCCAGATATTGTAACTGCTTCATCAACAGCTTGCTGAATAGATTGAATTGTTTGAGTTATATTAGTTACTACACCTCTGTGTACACCTAAACTTTTTGCTTTTCCCGTTGCTAAAACCTCTACTTTTCCGTATTCATTTTTACGACCAATTAACGCAACTATTTTGGTAGTTCCTATATCTAATCCTACCGAAAATTCATTATGCTCCATTCTTCTCTTTTTTGGTACAAACAACTTGTTTGTAATATTTTACATTAATCCGATTATATTTTTCAATTAAACTATCTTGGATACCTTTTTTATAAAATGCCTCCAAGTTTTTAATTTTATGATCTAATTCTTTAGTATTCCCAATTTCAATAATATGATCTCCAACACGTGTCAACAACTCATATTCATTCGTTTTATATCTGTGGATACCTATAATATTTTTATTTAAAAATTCATTACTCGATATTTTTTCAAGTAAATAATAAATTTCTTTCAGATTATCTACTATAGATTCACCTGTAACAATCGGAACTCTAGCTGAATATAATTCAGACAAAGGCATCGTTTTGCCCTGAACATCAATATAATACGACTTATCACTACCAATTACTCTTGCAATTGGTTTTCGTTGTTTTATTTTCGCTTTCAAATTCCCTTCAATTGTTAGGGAAACATGTACCTCTTGAACCATTGGATGAGTTAAAATAGACCGTTCCAAAACATGTAAATCTATAACAGATTTTTGTCGTTTTAATATGGTTTTTGAATTTTGTATTAACAACTTATTAACCATTTTTCTATTCATATATAGGTTTTCACCTTTTTCAAATTCTATAAGAATATCTTCTACTTTTTTATTGTCATTTCTGGTTGAAGCAAATCCATATAGGAAAACAACTAAGCCTATTAAAAAAAATACTTTTAAATATGTAAATATTTTTCTTATCATTTTTTAAGTAGTTCATTTTTAATATTTTCTACCATTTCTCCTATATCACCAGCTCCAATCATTACAATAATTTCTGATTTTGTTTCCAAAATATTTTTCACTAAATCTTTTTTCGAAACTAATTTCTTAGTTAAATTATTGATTTTTGACAATAGCCATTCAGAAGAAATTCCTTCAATTGGCAATTCTCTAGCCGCATAAATATCCAATAAAATAATTTCATCAAAATTTGATAAACTCATAGCAAAATCATCGGCAAAATCTCTAGTTCTGCTATATAAATGAGGTTGGAAAACCCCTAAAACTTTTTTATTTGGATACAATTCTCTTACAGAATTGACCACTGCATTTATTTCAGTAGGATGATGTGCATAATCATCAATTAAAACTAAATTTTCAGTTTTTATTTTATACGAAAATCTTCTTTGAACTCCTTTAAAAGATTTAATTGCGGCCTTAATTTTATGAAGAGAAACTCCATAATAGTTAGCCATAGCTAATGCTACTACAGTATTCAAAATATTATGACGCCCAGGTAAATTAAGTTCAATATCTTGAACCATATTATCCGGCGTTTTAACATCAAATAAATAAGCGCCATTTTTTATTCTCAAGTTTTCTGCGTTATAATCTGCTTCATTATCAATTCCATAAGTAAGTCCATCAAGAGAAAGACCTTTACAAACAAATAATTGATCAGTAACTTTTTGAGCAAACTCTTTAAATGAATCTTCAAGAGCTTCATGCTTTCCGTAAATATCTAAATGATCAGCATCCATTGATGTTATACAGGCAATATTTGGAGATAATTGCAAAAATGATCTATCAAATTCATCAGCCTCTACAACAGTTACTTCATCACCACCCAAAATAAAATTGGAGTTATAATTTTCTGCAATACCGCCTAAAAAAGAAGTTGCATTTAAGCCACTTTCATGTAATATATGTCCCAAAATACTTGAGGTAGTAGTTTTACCGTGAGTTCCGGCAACCGCAAAACAGAATGAATTAGCTGTAATTAAACCTAAAATTTGAGCTCTTTTAAAAACATAGTAATTATTTTCTTTAAAATAGAGCAACTCACTCTGATTTTTTGGAATTGCTGGTGTATAAATTACCAATGTTTCCTCTTTCTTAAAAAAGAATTTTGGGATAAAATTAATTGAATCTTCAAAATGAATGTCAATTCCACTTTCTTGGAGTGATTTTGTAATTGAAGAAGCAACCCTATCATAACCGGCAACATTTTTTCCATTTACTTTAAAATATCTGGCAAGAGCACTCATTCCGATACCTCCAATTCCAATTAAATAAACGTTATGTATGTTGTTTAAATTCATTTATTAAGTAATTTTTCGATTTCATTAACTATAGTAGAAGTTGCATTAGGTAAGGCCATTTTACTCATATTTATCCCTAATTCAACTTGTTTTTTTTCATCGTAAAGTAAATTATCAAAAACTTCATTGAAGTTCTCAATTTCTGATTCTTTTATCAATAAAGCAGCATTTTTTTCAACAACAGCTTGCGCATTTTTAGTTTGGTGATCTTCTGCAACATTAGGTGATGGAATAAAAATAGTAGGTTTAGCCACGATGCACAACTCAGAAATTGAACTTGCTCCTGCTCTACTTATGATAAAATCTGCAACAGAATAAGCGTAATTCATTTGATTTAAAAACGCATGTGTTTGAATTCCATCTACTGAATCGTATTTTTTATACTCATCAAAATATAGTTTGCCTGTTTGCCAAATTACCTGAATATTTTTGGAAACAAAATATTCTATATTTTTTTCAATAAGTTTATTAATAGTTCTTGCGCCAAGACTTCCTCCAAGAACTAAAAGTGTTTTTTTAGTTGGATTTAAATTAAAAAAAGCAATTCCTTCATTTCTAACATTTGAAACTTCTAATAAATCATTTCTTACAGGATTTCCGGTTTTAATGATCTTTTCTGATGGGAAGAATTTTTCAAGTCCATCATAAGCAACACAAATTTTAGCGGTATTTTTTGACAACAATTTATTGGTTATTCCCGGATATGAATTTTGTTCCTGAATTATAGTCGGAATTTTTAACCAATTGGCAACTAATAAAGTTGGACCACTTGCAAATCCACCTGTTCCTATTACCACATTTGGTTTAAATTGTTTGATAATTTTAAATGCATTCCAACAACTAGAAATCAATTTAAATGGAAACATTAAATTATCAACAGTCAATTTACGCTGAATTCCTGATATCCAAAGTCCTTTAATTTCATAGCCAGCTTGTGGCACTTTCTCCATTTCCATTCTATTATGAGCACCAACAAACAAAATATTTACATGCTTATTTCGGTTTTTCAACTCATTTGCAATAGCAATTGCCGGATATATATGTCCGCCAGTACCACCTCCACTTAATAATATGTTTACCGACTTGCTCATGTAGTTTCTAGATTTTCAACAATACTATTTTCTTCGTTTATTAGCTCATTATCTTTAGCTGCACTAACGCTTAAAACCATTCCTATAGCTAAACTTATCATCCAAATTGAGGTACCTCCACTACTAATTAAAGGTAAATTTTGACCTGTAACCGGAATTAAATTTACTGCAACCATCATATTTAAAATTGCCTGAAAAATAATTGGGAACCCAACTCCAATAACCATTAAAGTTCCAAAAGTTGTGGGCGATTTTTGGGCGACAACCACAAATCTAATCAACAATAAAATATATAATAAAACTATTGGAAGCCAAAGTATAATACCAAACTCTTCAATAATTATGGCAAAAATAAAATCTGAAGAAGATTGTGGCAAAAAGTTTTTTTGAACACTTTTTCCTGGCCCTGTTGGTTCTAATCCGGTTGCAATAGCAATTTTAGCTTTTTCGACCTGATAACCTTCTTCAGCATCAGGATTGCTAAAATTCTCGATTCTATTTGCCCAAGTATTGATCCTGTTAGGCATCATATCAGGATAAGCTTTATTCAAAACAAAGAATAATCCGAATAAAGCAATAGCGATTCCTCCTATTGAAAAAAGATATTTTAATGGATAACCACCAACAAAAAGCAACATGATGACCATGGTAAAAATCAATACTGATGTTGATAAATTTTCTGGAACAATTAATCCCAACACTAAAATGATTGGAAACCAAAGCTTTAAAACACTTTCTTTTAAAATTATTTCCTTTTCTTTATTAGTAGCCAAATACCGAGCTACATAGGTCATTAGAACGACATTTGCCAAGGTTGATGTTTGAAAACTCAATCCAACAAAAGGAATTTCAATCCATCTTTTAGCGGTAGCGCCACCAATAGTTGTGTCTTGAGTTAAAGTATATAACAATAAAATGATTACACAAACCAATGCTATAACTGAAATACTGCTAAAATATTTGTAATTAATTTTATGAACTGCAACTAAAATTATAAAACCGGATAACATTAAAAAGGCATGCTTTATTAGAATTCCTAAAGTTGAGGAACTGGAACCAACTACATAAATTAAGTTGGTACTTGCACTATAAATTGGCATAAATGAAAGTATACCTAAAAGCGCAACAACTGCCCAAATCGTTTTATCTCCTTTTATATGTTTAAAGAATTGAAGCATTTTATAATTCTCTAACTGCTTGTTTAAATTGACGTCCTCTATCTTCGTAATTTTCAAATAAATCAAAACTTGCACATGCAGGAGACAACAAAACAGTATCACCTTTTATAGCGTGTTTATAAGCTTCAATAACTGCTTGTTTTGCATTCTTAGTTTCAACAATTACATCAATAACATTACTAAATGTGTCTATAATTTTCTGATTATCTACTCCTAAACAAATAATTGCTTTTACTTTTTCTCTCACAAAAGGCATTAATTCATGGTAGTCATTACCTTTATCAACACCACCCACAATCCAAACAGTTGGAGTTTTCATGCTTTCTAAAGCATAAAAAGTTGCATTTACATTGGTTGCCTTAGAATCATTAATATATTGAACTCCATTCACTTTTAGCACATTTTCTAGGCGATGCTCTGCACCTTCAAAATCTTCCATACTTTCTCTAATAGTCGATTTTCTTATTTTTAATAGGCTCGATGCCATAGCAGACGCCATAACATTTTTCATATTGTGCTTTCCCTGAATGGCAATTTTGTTAGTATCCATAGTAAATTCTTCTTTATCTATTTTAATATATATTGTATCGTTTTTTAAATAGGCTCCTTTGCTTAATTCTTTTTCAATTGAGAAGGGTAGTAACTGAGCTTTTGTATTATTTTTTTCTAACCACTTATTAATTTCAACATCATCAACATCATAAATCAAATAATCCTTTTCTGTTTGATTTTTAGTAATTCTAAACTTAGAATCTATGTATTTTTCAAATTGATAATCATATCTATCTAAATGATCGGGCGAAATATTAGTTAAAATTGCAATGTGAGGTGCAAATTTTTCTATTCCGTCTAACTGAAAACTACTAATTTCTAAAGCATAAACATCCTGATTTTGCTCAGCCACTTGTTGTGCAAAACTCTTTCCTATATTCCCAGCTAAACCAACATTTAGACCTCCATTTTTTAAAACATGATGTACTAAAAGTGTTGTGGTTGTTTTACCGTTACTACCTGTAATTCCAACAAAAACAGCATTACTAAACCAAGAGGCAAACTCAATTTCTGAGATTACTTTTATTCCTTTTTGGATGAGCTTTTGAACTATTTCAACCTTATCAGGTATTCCTGGACTTTTCATTACAATATCAGCATTTAACAATTCTGATACTGTATGTTGATTTTCTTCAAAAGCAATTTGATGATGTAAAAGAGCGTTTTTATATTTTTCACTAATGACTCCACTATCAGATACAAAAACTGAATATCCTTGTTTTTTTCCAAGAATTGCAGTTCCTACACCGCTTTCTCCTGCTCCTAAAATCACTAATTTTTTCACTATCTAATTTTTAAAGTAACGATTGCTAAAACTGCTAACATCATTCCTACAATTAAAAAACGAGTTACTATTTTACTTTCGTGATATCCCCTTTTTTGATAATGATGATGCAAAGGCGACATTAAAAAAACTCGTCTTCCTTCACCATATTTTCTTTTGGTAAATTTGAAATAAGCCACTTGAATCATTACCGATAAATTTTCTACTAAAAATATGCCTGCTAAAATAGGAATCAATAATTCTTTTCTAACGGCAATGGCTAATACTGCTATGATTCCACCAATAGTTAAACTACCCGTATCGCCCATAAACACTTGAGCAGGATAGGTATTATACCATAAAAACCCGATTAAACCACCCACAAGTGCACTGATAAAAATGGTCATTTCTCCAGAATTTGGAATGTACATCACGTCTAAATAGTTTGCAAAAACAATATTACCAGACACCCAAGCAAAAATTCCGAGCGTAGCAACAATTATGGCAGAAGAACCTGCTGCTAAACCATCTATTCCGTCGGTTAAATTAGCTCCGTTTGAAACAGCAGTTATTACTAAAATTACAAATGGAATAAAAAATAACCAAGCATAACTTTTGTAATCATCACCCATAAATTTGACAAAATAAGCATAATCTAAGGTGTTATTTTTCATAAATGGGATGGTGGTTTTGGTCGATTTCATTTCATTACCAAACATTTTAGAGGCAACAATTTCTGTTTGAGCTTTAGGTTGCTCTACTTTTTCTTTGATTGTTACATTGGGATGAAAATAAAATAAACTTCCTACAATAATTCCCAATCCAACCTGACCAAGTATTTTAAATCTACCTTTTAAACCTTCTTTATCTTTTCTGAATATTTTAATATAATCATCAACAAAACCAATGGACCCCATCCAAAGTGTTGCAATAATTAGAGTTACAACATAAATATTGGTGATTTTAGCAAAAAGAAAAACTGGAATAAGAGTCGCTAAAATAATGATGATACCACCCATTGTAGGGGTGCCTGCTTTTTCTTTTTGACCTTCTAAACCTAAATCTCTTACCGTTTCACCAATTTGCTTTTTACGTAAAAAATCAATGATTCTTTTACCATAAATTGTAGATATCAATAATGATAAAATAAAAGCAGCAGCTGATCTAAATGAAATATATTGAAATAGTCCTGCGCCAATTAAATCAAATTCTCTTTCTAAAAAATCAAATAAATAATATAACATACTGCTTATTTTTTAAGTTCTAATAATAAGTTAACAACGGTTTTTCTATCATCAAACTCAGTTCTAACTCCTTTTATTTCTTGATAATTCTCATGTCCTTTTCCAGCAATCAAAATAATATCTCCTTTACTAGCCAAAGAAATTGCGGTTTTAATCGCTTGTTTTCTGTCTACTATAGATAAAACTTTATGTTGATTTTGGACCTCAACACCTAACTCCATTTCATTGATAATATTTTGAGGATCTTCACTTCTTGGATTATCAGCAGTAAAAATGACTTGATGACTTAATTGAGAGGCAATGTGACCCATTTTTGGACGCTTTGTCAAATCTCTATCTCCACCACATCCAACAACGGTAATAATTTTTTCATTACCCGTTCTTATCTGGTTAATGGTTTCTAAAACATTGATCAAAGCATCTGGAGTATGTGCGTAATCTACCACAGAAATAATTCCGGTTTTTGAAATATCATATTGAAACCGTCCATCTACACTTTCTAATTCACTAATAATTTGTAAAATCTCTAGTGAATCTAAACCAAGTATATTAGCTACGGAGTATATGGCTAATAAATTAGAAGCATTAAAATTTCCAATCAATTTTGTCCAAACTTCAGGGCCATTTAAATTAATAAGAGTTCCATTAAATTGTGTTTCTAAAATCTTGGCCTTAAAGGCAGCATTTGTTTTTAATGCATAAGTATGTTTTTGAGCTTCACAATTTTGAATCATAAATAATCCATTTTTATCATCAACATTTACAAGTGCAAATGCTTCTTCTGGCAAGGAATCGAAAAATGATTTTTTAACATCTCTGTATTCAGCAAAAGTGTTGTGATAATCTAAATGATCATGAGTTAAATTGGTAAATACGCCTCCAGAAAAAGTCAATCCTTTTGTTCTTTTTTGATGAATTCCATGAGAACTCACTTCCATAAAACAAAAATCGACCCCTTCTGAAACCATTTCATTTAACATTGAGTTAAGTGAAACAACATTTGGAGTAGTGTGTGTAGCTTTTATTTCTCTCAGATTAATTTTATTAATAACCGTTGAAATTAACCCTACTTTAAATCCTGCTTTTTGAAATAAATGATATAAAAGTGTAACTATGGTAGTTTTGCCATTTGTACCTGTAACTCCTATTAATTTTAATTTTTTTGATGGATTTTCATAGTAATTAGACGCCATAAAAGCTAAAGTCTCACTGCTATCATCAACTAGAATATAAGTAATATTATTCGCATAAATTTCAGGTACATCTTCACAAATAATGGCTTTTGCCCCTAATTCAATTGCTAAATTAATAAATGAATGCCCATCTACTTTCCAACCCTTTTGAGCAATAAAAACATCCCCTTGTTTTAACAAACGCGTGTCAAAAACCAACTGATTGATTTCAATATCAGTACTTCCATGAACTTCGTTTATGGAAACATTGTATAAAAGATCTTTTAATTTTTTCATTTGGTTAGTTGATTTATTTAAGACACATTAAGTGCTACTTTTAAGCCTTTTTTAATTTGTTCTCCTTGTTTTATGGATTGACCTTTAACTTTTCCGTTTCCAGTAAATTCTACATTTAAACCTAAATTCTCTAAAATAGAAACAGCATCCATAACAGACATTCCTATTACATCCGGCATTTGATTATTTACAGTATTTTGGGTGGTGTAATATTTTTGATAATCATTTTCTAACAGCGTAAAATTTGATTTATTGTCATTATAAATTGTTGTCTCTGGTGTAATTGTATGAATCTTTTGAGCAATTTTTCTAAACACCGGAGCTGAGACCAAACCACCATAATACCCTAAACTTTTATCAGGACTATTGATAACTACTATACAAGAATATTTAGGATTATCAGCAGGAAAATAGCCAACAAAAGATGAAATATACTTAGTATTTTCAGTCCAATATTCTAATTGAGTAGTACCTGTTTTTCCAGCCATTGAAAATTCTGGTGAATAAATACTTTTAGCAGTTCCTCTGATAACTGTATTTTTTAAAATTGCTTGAATTTTCTTAACCGTTTCTTTAGAACACACTTGAGGATGAATTACTTTCTTGTTAAAAACTTCGATGGATTGATTTGCAACCCTTACTTCTTTTATAAATCTGGGTTTTACCATTTCGCCATTGTTAGCAATAGCATTATAGAACGTTAATGTTTGCAGGGGTGTAATATGTAAACCATAACCATAAGCCATCCAAGGTAATGAAAGAGCTGACCAATTTTTATCTTTCGGATGCGGTATCATTGGTTTGCCTTCCCCTTTGATTTCGAGATTTAAAGTCTCATTCAGTTTCATTTTATATAACCTGTCTGCAAACTTCTTAGGATTTTTACCGTAATGCTCCATGATAAGTTTAACTATTCCAACATTTGATGAAACCTCAATTACTTTAGCTGCGGATATTTTACCATAACCACCTTTATGAGAATCTCTAATTTTTCTTCCACGAATGGCAATGATTCCTCCATCAGTATCAACAACAGTACTTGTGTCTATTACTTTATCTTCTAACGCTACAATCAAACTCATCAATTTAAAAGTTGAGCCTGGTTCATGACCCTCAAAAATGGCATAATTTCTACTTTCGAAATAGGTATTAAGTTTAGATTTTCCAAGATTTGAAATTGCTTTAATCTCTCCTGTTTTGGTTTCCATTACCACCACACAACCATGATCTGCCTGATATTTTTCTAGTTGTTCTAATAAAGCATGATGAGCAATATCTTGAATATTTAAATCGATTGTTGTAACAACATCCTTTCCATCAATAGGTTCAACCTCATTATTATCATTGATTGGTTTCCACAATCCTTTAGCAATTTTTTGCTTCATTCTCCAACCTAATTTCCCGTCTAAAAATTGACTATAGGCTCCTTCAACACCTACTCTTCCTCTATAATCATCATAACCAATGGTTCTTTCAGCAACTTTTCCAACAGGATGTGCTCTGACTGTGCGCTGCTCTGCAATGAATCCACCTTTGTAAACACCTTTGTTAAAAATGGGAAATTTGCGCATTCTTATATATTCATTATGACCTAAATTTCTGGCAATTAATAAATATCTATTTTTATTGATGCGTGCCTTCCTTATATAATTTTCATAATAATAAGGCGTTTTACCTTGCATTTTTGATAACTCAGTTGCTAATCCGCCTATATGTTTTTCAAAGAGTTCTTCCTCAACTGTAAACGCATCCATTCTAATGTCGTACTTATACATAGAAGTTGCCAAAAGAACACCATCTGCAGAATAGACATTTCCTCTGTTTGGGAAAATAGTGTCATTGCGAAGCGTTACTTTTTCTGATAATTTTCTATATTCCTCTCCATTTGTAATTTGAATATTGAAAATTTTCCAAAATATTACCATGAATAAAATGGTCATTACAAATGCCACAAAATACATTTTTTTCAATATGTTTTTGTCGTTGGTTGCCATTCTACTTACTTTCTTTTTTAACTATTTTTATTAAATATGGGGGCTGTTCTACCGGTTTTAAACCCATATAATCAACTTTATTGCGTATTGTTGATTCTAATTTTAATTGCATTACTTGAGTACGTGTATCTATATACTCGGCTCTTAATTCTTTTACTTGTTTATTAAGTTTTGCTATTTCCATCACTTTCTTATCAACACTGTGGGAACTAGCAATAATTAACAAAAACAACAATACTATGTAACTTGTCATACCCCAATTCTTCAAAGAATTTTCACCGGTAAGAAATTTACCTTT
>JAMPYA010000041.1 GCA_023700885.1 Flavobacteriaceae bacterium | reverse complement strand
TCTGGAAATATTATTGACCAATGTGTGGCTCAAGGTGTTCCACTAGCGAGAGATTATGGAGGACAATTAGACAATCGTTCATTTGGAGGAACCTTAGTTTCAAGAACCTTTTATGCTAAAGGTCAAACCGGACAGCAATTATTATTAGGCGCTTATTCAGCAATGAATCGTCAAATTGCGCGTGGAAAAATTACCATGTATAATCGCCATGAAATGTTAGATGTGGTAATAGTTAACGGAAAAGCAAGAGGTATAATTGCACGAGATTTAATTACAGGTGAAATAGAAAGACATTCTGCACACGCTGTGGTTATTGCAACTGGTGGCTATGGAAATGTTTATTTCTTATCAACCAATGCGATGGGTTCAAATGCAACTGCTGCATGGAAAGCACATAAAAAAGGAGCCTACTTTGCTAATCCATGTTTTACACAAATTCACCCAACCTGTATTCCACGATCTGGAGATTATCAATCTAAATTAACCCTGATGTCTGAATCATTACGTAATGATGGCCGTATTTGGGTACCTAAAAAATTAGAAGATGCTAAGGCAATTCAGCAAGGAAAATTAAAACCTGTTCAAATTGCTGAAGAAGATAGAGATTACTATTTAGAGAGACGCTATCCTTCTTTTGGTAACTTAGCACCGCGTGATATTTCTTCAAGAGCAGCAAAAGAACGTTGTGATGCTGGTTATGGAGTAAATGCTACAGGAGAAGCAGTATATCTAGATTTTTCTACTGCAATTAATCGATACGGTAAAGAGAAAGCTTTTGTAATGGGTAATCACAATCCATCGAAAGAGCAAATTATAGAATTAGGTGAGGCAGTTATAGAAGAAAAATATGGTAACTTATTTCAGATGTACGAAAAAATCGTTGATGAAAATCCATATAAAACACCCATGATGATTTATCCTGCAACACATTACACAATGGGCGGACTTTGGGTTGATTATAACTTAATGACCACTGTTCCAGGAATGTATTGTATAGGAGAGGCTAATTTCTCTGATCACGGAGCAAATCGTTTAGGCGCTTCTGCACTAATGCAAGGATTAGCTGATGGTTATTTTGTGCTTCCTTATACTATTGGAGATTATTTAGCGCCAGATATCAAAACAGGTCCAATTCCAACTGATACTCCTGAATTTGATGAGGCCGAAAAAGCTATCAAAGAAAAATTAGACTTTTTCATCAACAATAAAGGAACTCATTCTGTAGATTATTTTCATAAGAAATTAGGAAAAATTATGTGGGATAAAGTTGGAATGGCACGTACTGAACAAGGTTTGAAAGAAGCAATTGTTGAAATTCAACAAGTTCGTGAAGAGTTTTGGAAAGAAGTGAAAGTTACAGGTGATATTACAGGTATGAATACGGAACTTGAAAAAGCTGGACGTGTAGCTGATTTTATGGAATTAGCAGAGTTATTTGCTAAAGATGCCTTAGATCGAAATGAATCTTGTGGCGGGCATTTCCGCGAAGAATATCAAACAGAAGAAGGTGAAGCTATGCGCGACGATGTTAACTACGCGTATGTTTCAGCTTGGGAATACACTGGAAAACCAAGCGAAGCTATTTTACATAAAGAAGAATTAAAATTTGAAGAGTTAGAATTTAAAACACGCTCTTATAAGTAGTAATTAGGCAAAAGGCAATAGGCAATAGTTAATTAGAAAATGTAAATGAGCGACATTAAAACCTATAAAGATTTGTTAGTTTGGCAAAAAGGAATTGAAATTGTCAAGGAGATTTATATCCTTTGTAACGATTTGCCAAAAGATGAAGTTTATGGTTTACAAAGTCAAATGAAAAGATCTTCTATTTCTATTCCTTCTAATATTGCGGAGGGCTATGGGAGAAATTATACTAAAAGTTATGTGCAATTTCTCATAATAGCAAGAGGTTCATTATTAGAGTTAGAGACTCAAGTTATAATTTCAAAAGAACTAGCTCTAATAACCCAAGATAAATACGATAATATTATAAATTTAATTACTGAAGAAAATAAAATGTTAAATGCCTTTATAAAGTCGATAAGCGAATAATCTATTGCCTATTGCCTTTTGGCTAAAACCTTAAAAAAATATGAATTTAACACTAAAAGTTTGGCGCCAAAAAAATGCTCAAGATAAGGGTAGAATGGCCGAATATAAAGTAACTGATATTTCCGATCATATGTCTTTTCTGGAAATGTTAGATGTCCTAAACGAAGATTTAGTTAGTAAAAACGAAGAACCAGTAGCTTTTGATCACGATTGTAGAGAAGGTATCTGCGGTATGTGTTCATTGTTTATTAACGGAGAAGCGCACGGGCCAGATCGTTTAATTACAACTTGTCAGTTACATATGCGCAAGTTTAAAGATGGAGATACCATTTATATCGAACCATTTAGAGCAAAAGCATTTCCTGTAATTAAAGATTTAATTGTAGATAGAATGGCTTTTGAACGTATTCAACAAGCTGGCGGATTTATATCAGTTAATACTTCTGGGAATACTACTGATGCAAATTCTATTTTGATTCCTAAAAATGATGCAGATTTATCGATGGATGCTGCGTCATGTATTGGATGTGGAGCTTGTGTAGCAACTTGTAAAAACTCATCGGCAATGTTATTTGTCTCGGCTAAAGTTTCTCAATTTGCTTTATTGCCACAAGGTAAAATTGAAGCTAAAGAGCGCGTTATGAATATGGTAAAACAAATGGATTTAGAAGGATTTGGTAACTGTACCAATACAGAAGCGTGCGAAGTAGAATGTCCTAAAGGAATTTCACTAGAAAATATTGCAAGAATGAACAGAGAGTATTTATGTGCCAGTTTAACATAATATTATTTTAATTTTAATAATTAAATCCTGAGCTGTAAAAGTTCAGGATTTTTTATTTTAACTTTACTATAAAAATCTACTATGAAAGAGCAACTACATGTTTCAATATTACAATCCAATATATTTTGGGAAGATAAATTAGCTAACCTAAAGCTATTTGAAAAAAAGATTAGCAGAATATCTCATTCAGATTTAATTGTATTACCCGAAATGTTTACTACCGGATTTACCATGAATCCAGAACCATTGGCTGAAACGATGGATGGAAAAACAGTAAATTGGATGCTTGATTTAGCTTCTGAAAAGAAATCTCTTATAGTTGGAAGTGTTATTATCGAAGAGGATGCTAATTATTACAATCGTTTAATTGCTGCTTTTCCTAATGGGACACTTCAATATTATGACAAGAAACATTTATTTACTTTGGCCAAAGAACACCATCATTATACATCCGGGAAAAAACAATTGTTGTTAGAATATAAAGGTTGGAAAATATTTCCGTTGATTTGTTATGATTTACGTTTTCCTGTTTGGGCTCGTAATAAAGTAAATTACGATGTTTTAATTTACATTGCAAGTTGGCCAAAATTGCGCATCAATGCTTGGGATACATTATTAAAAGCTAGAGCAATTGAAAATATGTCTTACACCATTGGTGTAAATAGAGTTGGTGTAGATGATAATCAGTATGAGTATCCAGGACATTCTGTTGTTTTAGATGCTTATGGAAATGAAATTTTATCAACTATTGAAAATCAGGAAGGCGTTTTTAATGTGATTTTAGAAAAAGATAAATTGGAAGAAATTCGAAATAAACTTCAATTTTTAAACGATAAAGATAAGTTTAAGATACTCGAATAGATTTATGAACATCACTTTCTACTTTTTGAAATAATTCATCAAAAGGCATAGAATCTACTGCAATAGGTTCATGAATATCCAAGGTTATTCTAAGTCCTAAAGGTTTAAAAATTTGCGTAATATCTGATATTTTCCAAGAATCATTAATTGTAACCGGAACTATATATGCGGATGGTATATATTTAACCAACATTTTTACTCCGTTTTCCTTAAACGGTAGAGGCTTCCCGTCTTTGCTTCTGGTTCCTTCAGGAAATATAACAGCTGCATAATTGTTTTTTTCTATATATTTTCCAAATTTTGAAATGGCTAATAACGATTGTTTTGCATCTTTGCGATTAATTAATACGGAACCACCGTGTTTTAAGTTGTAGGAAATTCCGGGAATCCCATTTTCTAACTCAATTTTGGATACATATTTTGGGTGATGATTTCTAAAAAACCATCCAATAGGAGGAATGTCAAATAATCCTTGATGATTAGAAACAATAATTAAAGGAACATTTTTAGGAATTTTATAATTTGATGTATAGGTTATCTTCCCTCCAATAAAACGCAATGAAAGAATTAAAAAATAGGACATACAGTCCACAGTTTTCTTGTGAGCTGAATATCCAAATAGATTGAAACTAATTCTTTGAAAAACATCAAAAATCAACAAAGTCAATCCAAAAAAGAGGAGTTGTAATACAGAAAGGGGGAATGATACTATTTTTAATAAGTATTTCATCTGTTTATATTTATTTTAGTTCGACAAGCTCACTATAAATTTTATTGGTTAGATGGAGCTCCCAAATAATTTTCTATATGTGTATTTGATATCTAATCGTGGCATTTTATTTTAATTATAAAGATTTAAACCATTGTTCCCAAGGAATTCTACTTAATATTAAAACAAATGCTACTCCGTAAAACCAAGCTAAGGTCTTAAATTTTAAAGTGTCATTTTCTCTTTTTTGATGTTTGTAAAATCCAAAAACTATTAAAGTTATAGCAATAAGCATCATTAAAGGATGTTCTACAATATATAATCTTAAAGTTGCATCTTTCATCACAACTTTAAAACCAGCGTCTCGTAATGTTTGGTAATAAGTAGAAAAATAATAAGAGAAAACACCTAAAATCAACTGTATTATAGAAAGCAAAGTAGTTGTAAGGGTAATAATATAATCATTTTTCTTATAGGATTCTTTAGATTTAAGTTTTACCAAAGAGTTTATCAACGTGAATAACACTAATATGACTACTAAATAGGAAACACCAGAATGAATTAGTTTAAGCATCTATGAAAATTTAGAGGGTAAATATACTAATATGACTAAAATAAAAAAACCTCTCAATAAAATTGAGAGGTTTTAATTGTAATAAAAATATAAAAACTATTTGCCAAATGTATATCTCAATGAAAGTTGAGCTGACCATACATTTGAAGTAGAAGTATTCTTGCTATAAGTATCACGCGCTAAAATGGTATAGCCATTCTCATCTAACTGAGTTGCTAAACGATAAACAGGAATACCATCTGAACCAACACTTCTATAAGTTAATAAAGAAGGTACAGTAGCTCTTTCAGATACTCCCCAATCATTATTTAACATATTTCCAAAGTTTAAAATATCAGCTCTTAACTGGAATGAATTTTTAATTCCTTTAATTGTAATATAAAAATCTTGTATTACAGAGAAATCAAAACGATGTAACATTGGAACATATGAAGCATTTCTTTCAGTATATCCGCCACGTCTAGAACTTAAGTATTTATCTTGAGCTATAAAGTTTTCTAAGGCCAATTGTTGACTAGTAGTAGTGAATGTTGTTACAGTAGCATTTGGTTGAGTTGCTGTAAATTGTTCAAATTTAATATCAGCGCCATTATTTGGCACATAAAGTAAATCATTTCCGCTTACTCCATCTCCATTCATATCACCATTAATGCCATAAGTGTAACCAAAGCCAGATTGACCAATATAACCTAGTGTAAAGGAAGTTGTTCCACCGTGTTCTTTCCCATAATTTATTCTATAACCCAATAAACCAACTAATCGTTCTTTTATATTGTTATCGGAAGTTGATAGTCCAAAATCAGAATTATTTCCATTAATACTTCTAATACTTTGCCATGAAGAACTTGCTGTAGAACCGGCTGATTGTAGGTCTTGAGCATCAGAGAATGTCAAAGCAAATGAACCCCAAAGTCCTTTTTTAGAAGGGTATTCAACTTTTAAAGTAGTGCTATTATAAAATCCTTTATCAGTATTGGTTAATATAGCTGCCATTGAAACATTGCTATTAATTCTGTTTCCTCCAGTACCGCCTATCCATCTATTTCTGTTGTCAGGACCATTAAAAAGAGCTGTTGGTGCTTTTAAGTTAGCATTATAATAGGTAACAGCATTGATATTTTGGCCATAAATATATTCAATAGTTCCAATGAATCCACCAGGTAATTTATGATCTAATGCAATATTTGATTTCCATACTTGTGGGAATTTATAATTAGAATCAGTCATTGCTAAGTCAAAAGATGAAGGCAATGTAGCATTTGCTGGTGTATAAGATTTAGCTGGATCAGTTGTAAATCCTATGCCATTAAGTAATGCCGCTTGTGTAGCGTTAAAAGGAACATTGTTATAGTCAATAAATCCAGTTAGCACACCGTTGTTTCCAATTTGATTTGAAATAAATACATAAGGAGGTTTACCGGTAAATATTCCAGTTCCACCTCGTATTTGTGTACTTCTATCTCCTTTTACATCATAGTTGAAACCTAATCTAGGTTCAAATAAATATTGAGTTTTAGGCATTAATCCAGTATTCCATTTTTCACCTTTGGTAAAAGTCATTGCCGTAACTGCTGGGTTTTCTAATGCAGTATCTTTAAAGTCTATCATAGATGCTCTAATTCCTGCGGTAACTTTTAGTTTTTCGTTAACGATATACTCATCTTGAAGATATAAATCTAATTTGTTTGATTTTAGTACTTGGTAAGGGGTTTCACCTCCAGGGAGTGCTGAATATCTTAGTTGAAATCTATCCGCAGGAAATGCTGTAGTAGCTACTGGAACTCCACCATTATTTATAAATTCGTTAGCAGCACCATAAAATTGAGCTAAAGATTTGTATATATATACACCATTTGAAGCCGAGTAAAATAAGTTGTTTGATTTAAACATCTCAAAGTTTACACCTCCAATAATTGTATGTTTACCAATATATTTAGTAAGATTGTTGGTAAAGTGTAAATTAGAATAATCTAATTTATTACCTGGGGTAAAAGGATCAAAACCTACTGAAGTATAAGTTGTACCTATACCATTTCTAATATCAATAGTAGGGAAAAGTTCAGTTCTATACCCTCTATCTTCTATTTGTTTATCATATCCAACAATTAAGCTATTGTGTAAAGTTTCACTTAATTTACTGTTTAATTCCAATACAGCAGAACGTGTGTTGTCTTGTTGTGTATAACCACTATTTTGGAAAGACATTGCAGTGACTAAAGTTCTACGGTTTCCTGCACCAGCAGAAGAAGAGTTTGATACAAGAAAATCGGACTCAGAATCATGGTGTACATAACGCAATGTTAATTTATGATTGTCATTGATGTTCCAATCTACACGCCCTAAGAATTTTTTTGAATAAGATTCGCTGTCGTAACCTTCCCAAGGACCTGTTATGTATCCAAATTTATCTTTCATAAAAGTAGATAATGTCTGCATATCAGAAAATAAAACTTGAGATTGTATACCAGTTAATGGGGATCCAGTAGATACCCAATCTGTAGCAGGCTCTGTTTTTATAAGTTCTTCAGCATTTACAAATAAGAAAAGTTTGTCTTTAATAATTGGAGTCCCCAATCTAAAACCTTTCATATTTTCTTTAAATTTGGAAGCAGTTACCGGTGTTCCGGCTGCGTTGTCACCAATAAATTTAGAAGAGTTGTCTCTAAAAGAAGAATATACCGATCCCTCTATATCATTTGTTCCACTACGGGTTACTGCATTAATTCCTGCACCAACAAAACCACTTTGTCTTACATCAAATGGAGCGATATTAACCTGTAATTGTTCAATAGCATCAATAGAAATTGAAGTAGAACCTGTTCTTCCTCCCGCTTGAGATTCTCCTCCTAAACCAAATCCATTATTTAAAATAGATCCATCAACGGTAAAGTTGTTTAAACGAGAATCTTGACCGCCAAAAGAACTACCATTGCCATTAGGGTTGTATTTGGTAATTGCAGAAATTGTTCTTGCTCCAGTAATTGGAATTGATTGTACTTCTCTTTTTGAAAATTGTTGTGCCGCTCCCGTTTTATCTTTGTTAAAAGAACTACCTTCAGTTGTAATTACAACCTCTTGTAAGGAAGTAATATCTTCTGATAAAACTGCATTAACTGCTGTTGATGCCCCTAATGAAGTATAAACTTCTTTAGTTTCGAATGTTGTGAAACCTACATAAGAAATTTGAACCTGAAAAGGACCTCCTGGTCTTACGGCAGGAATGTTGTAATAACCGCTTGAATTAGTAATAGAATAATACTTAGTTCCTGAAGCGATATGAGTTACAGCTACTGTAGCTCCAATTACAGTTTCACCTCCAGAATCTTTAACCATACCATAAATAGTAGATGATGTAGTTTGTGAAATACCCCAAGTGGTTACAAAGAGCATTAGCATTAAGAAAAGTTTAGTAATTTTTTTCATTTTATAATTGATTTAGTTAATTTTTAAACATGTCAGTATATAAACTGAAACATGAAAATAATGCACAATAAATGCGCATTAACAAATATAAATAAATGTTCTAATTACAATGTTAAATTAATAATATCTTTTCAACAAATATTTCAACAAAACACCAATAAAATGTGGTAATTAAAAAAATTATAAAGTTAACATTTATGAGTTATTATATATTTTGTGAGCCAATTCTTTTCCTAACTCTACTCCAAACTGGTCATAGCTATAAATATTCCAAATAACACCTTGAACGAAAATTTTATGTTCGTACATAGCAATTAAAATACCTAAATTTTGTGGTGTAAGTTTATCAAATAAAATAGTATTACTTGGTTTATTTCCCTCAAAAACTTTGTAGGGGAGTAATGATTCAATTTGATTAAACTGCCCATTAACCTTCATATCTAAATGAACTTCTTCTTTTGTTTTTCCATCAGATAAAGCTTGTATTTGAGCGTAAAAATTAGCCATTAACTTTTGATGATGCTCTGTTAAGCCGTACAAAGATTCCTTAAATCCGATAAAATCTGCCGGAATTAATTTGGTGCCTTGATGCAATAATTGAATAAAAGCATGTTGTGCGTTGGTCCCTGTACTTCCCCAAATAATATTACCAGTTTGATAATCAACTTTATTTCCATTTCTGTCAACGGATTTTCCATTACTTTCCATAATAGCTTGTTGTAAATAAGGCGCTAAGCTTTTTAAATACTCAGTATATGGTAAAAGAACTTCAGTTTCTGTCTTAAAGAAATTGTTATACCAGATACTAATTAGTGCTAAAACAACTGGAATATTTTTATTAAAAGGTGTGTTTCTAAAATGAGTATCCATTTGATGAGCACCCGATAAAAGTTGATTGAAATTATCAAATCCTACAGCTAAGGAAATGGAAATACCTACTGCGCTCCAAAGTGAAAATCGACCGCCTACCCAATCCCACATCGGAAAAATATTTTCTTCAGCAACACCAAATTCTTTGACCATTTTTAAATTGGTAGACACGGCCGCAAAATGGTATTTAATATCTTTTTCTGAACCACTTTCTAAAAACCATTTTTTAATTGTTAAGGCATTGGTTAATGTTTCTTGGGTTGTAAAAGTTTTGGAGACAATTAAAAATAGGGTTGTTTCTGGGTTTAATTTTTTAAGTGTTTCTTGAACATGATCTCCATCAATATTAGAAACAAAATGAATGTTTAAATGAGATTTGTAAAATTTTAAAGATTCTACTACCATTTGAGGACCTAAATCTGAACCACCGATTCCAATGTTTACAACATCTGTAATTGGTTTTCCTGTAAATCCTTTCCACTCACCAGATAAAACCTTGTTAGTGAAAATTTCTATTTTTTGAAGTGTTTTAGAAATCTCCGGAACTATATTTTCATTATCAACTTCAATATTTTGATTTGTTTTATCTCTTAAAGCGGTATGTAAAACAGCTCTATTTTCTGTAACATTAATTTTATCGCCCGAAAAATACTTTGTTATAGCATCCTCTAAATGAGTTTCACAAGCCAATTCAAGCAACAAGTTTAAGGTATTTTCTGTAATACGATTATTAGAAAAATCAACTTCCAAATCTTGAAATCTTAACGAAAAATCTTTTTTTCTGTTTGGTTGATTTTCTTTTAATTCTTTTAAATGTAGATTTTTTTCTAATTTGTGCTGTTCAAGCAATTTACCCCATGCATCAGTTTTAGTTGGGTTGATATTTTTCAAAGCCATTTTTTTATAAAGTTTTAACTTTTATCTTTTTTAAAAGGGATAGAATCTAAAGATAATTTAACCGATTTTATATAAGTTAGATATCGTTCTTTATGTTCAGATTTAATAGGATCAGATGCGGGCATTTTTTCTCGTAAAGGATCTACTTCAATTCCATTTCTGGCAAAACGATAACAAACATGTGGGCCAGATGTATTTCCAGTCATACCAACCTTACCAATTACTTGCCCTTGTCTAACTCTTTCACCAACTCGTACTAATCTTTTACTCATATGTAAATAACCTGTTGTATAAGTAGAGTTGTGGCGAATTTTTACATAATTGCCATTTCCTCCTTTATAGGCAGATTCTATTACGGTTCCATCAGCTGTAGAAAGTATTTGACTTCCTATTGGTGCTGCAAAATCTGTTCCTCTATGAGCTCTTACCATACCGTACAAAGCAATTTTTCTTCGAAGATTATATCTAGAAGAGATTTTGCTGAATTGTAAGGGTGCTTTTAAAAAAGGCCTCCGCATAGTGTTACCAACTTCATCATAGAATTCGTTGTATTTTTTTAATGAATCTGTTTTAAACCCAAAAGCATAATAAGGTTTGCCAGAATGTTCGAAATACGCTCCAATTATTTTTCCCATTCCGGCATAGATCGTATCATTAATGTATTTTTCTTCGTATATGATTTTGAATTTATCATTTTTTTGAAGTCTAAAAAAGTCTATTGTCCAAGCATAAATTTCAGATAATTCATGAGCTACAATATAGTTCATGCCTTCTTCTTCAATAGTTTCGCTTAAAGAATTTGTAATGGTTCCACTAGAGATTTTTAAAACTGTTTTTACAGGTTTTTTAGTATTGAGGATTTTAATTACTGGGTTTTTAAAATTTATGATAGAATAATTAATTTTATCATGTTCATAAATAAAAACCTGGGCTTTTTGCAATGAATCTTTTGAAGCTAAGATAGTATATGGTTGTCCGATTTTTAATTTTCTAACATCAAAATTTTCTCTTATTTCATTAACAATATTGTGAATTTCAGTAGAAGAGACATTGTATTTTGAAAGTAAAGATCCAAAATTTTCTCCTGATTTGATGGTGTCTTTTACAACATGAAAGTTGTTTAAAATAAATCCATATTCTCTAATAATTTTTACTTTTTCAATTGTGTTTCCCAAAGAATCTTTATTTTCATTAGAACAAGAAAATAGTAATAAAATTAATAGTAGGGGAATAAATCGATTCATTTTTACACGTAATTATCTAATTCAACTTCAAATCTCAAGCGTGTAAAAATACAATTTAATTTTTAAAAAATAATATTAAAAGGATTTGATAATCCTTTGTATTCTTCTAAATCGGCTTTAAGAGAGCCCACAACTAAAGTAGCTTTAATTCTAATAGGGATTTTATTATCATCATCAGTTATCCAAACTGTTAAGCTTTCATTCTCCTTAAAAACGCGTCCTGCCTGAACATAAGGTCTAAATTTCATGCATTTTACTTTGCCAAATTTTGTATTAATTTCTTCTCTAGCTAGCAATCTTAGTTTAAAAGGATTTGTTTCTCCATCAAAAAAAATATTAATAATAATTTCGTCTCCATTTTTAAAGTTTGAAAAATCTTTTTTTCGAAGAAAATAAAATGCCGAAATCATATCTTGTACTTCGTTTATTTTATATACCTCATTGGTATTTCTTTTGTGATCCTTTACATTAACTTCTTTTTTTTGATGATCAAAATATTTGTCTTTACTGATGATATATCCTCCTTCATCTACTCTTCTTATAAAGTGATAAGGCAATCCTGTTTCTTTATCAAAGTATGATTGGTAAACATCATAAACTTTAAAAAATACTTTTGCTACGCCAGTAGTCCATCCTTCTCCAACAACGTGATACACTGATTTTCCGTTTTTTTGAGCATCTTTTATAGTTAAAGTAGCAAATCCAGCATTGACTAATCCGTAATGCATTCGAAATTTAAGCCATTCACCTTCTTTAAAAGGACTTTTAGACACTGGTTTAAATGAAGTGAGGGAGATAAATATTATTGAAAGAAGTATAAGTTTTTTCATATGTGAATATTTTATTTTTTTTCATTTGTCATATGGAAAAAGCCAGTTTGATGAATATTTTCATTCGTAATTGTGTTTTTGCAAACATGGCTATTTCATAAATAAAAATATTGAAACACAATACTCAATTACCATTCCAAAGGTAAATAAAAGATCTTAAAGCTTCTTAAATCACCTTAAAGATTCAACTAAAAAAGGATAACTAAACAGCCATCCTTAATTTATTATTGTTGATTTTATGTGGTATTAAATTTGAAATTCGGTAACTTTTCTAATTTCAGGAGCATATCTTTTTATAGTTTCTTCAACCCCGTTTTTTAAAGTCATCTGATTGATGTTGCAATTTTGACAAGCACCTTCAAATTGAATAATTACTTCATCAGCAGTAATTTCTATTATTGAAATATCTCCACCATCGGCAATTAAATAAGGTCTAATTTCTGCTATTGCTTTTTCAACATTTTGACGTAACTGATCAGATGGACTCATAAGTATTTTATTTTGCGCTACAACCACTCATGTTGGTAATTTTCACTACCTCTGTTGGAGGAAGCTCTTCATTACGTTTTATAAGTTGACTTAGCATATTTTTAGTAATTTCTGTAAAGGCAATTTCTAAGGCAGAGTTTGTCTGTAATGCAACTGGTTGCCCTAAATCTCCTCCTTCTCTAATACTTTGTACAATAGGTAATTCTCCTAAAAATTCAGTTTCAATATCTTGAGCTAAATTTTTAGCTCCATCTTTACCAAAAATGTAATATTTATTTTCTGGTAATTCTGCAGGAGTAAAATAACTCATATTTTCTATGATACCTAAAACAGGAACATTGATTGATTGTTGTTTAAACATGGCGACTCCTTTTTTAGCATCAGCTAAAGCAATATTTTGAGGTGTACTCACTATTACTGCACCATTTACCGGAACTGTTTGAACAATTGATAAGTGAATATCTCCAGTACCCGGAGGTAAATCAATTAATAGAAAATCTAAACCGCCCCAATTGGTTTCAAAAATCATTTGGTCTAATGCTTTAGAAGCCATGGCTCCACGCCATATAACTGCTTCATTGGGGTTTAAGAAAAATCCGAGTGACGAAATTTTTACGCCATGGTTTTCTATTGGTTTCATCATTGATTTTCCGTTAACTTCAACAGAAAGTGGTTTTTCATTGGCAACATCAAACATAATAGGGATAGAAGGGCCGTAAACATCTGCATCTAAAATTCCGACTCTAAAGCCCATTTTAGAAAGTGTTACCGCTATATTAGCCGTAACGGTAGATTTTCCTACGCCTCCTTTACCGGAAGCAATTGCAATAACATTTTGGATTCCAGGTATTTCTTTTCCTTTAATTTGAGGAGCAGTTTGGGTTGCTTTTGGAGCAACAACGGTGTTTACATTTACCTTTATATCTAAATCTGAACCTAATTTTTCGATTGCACCTACAATTTCTGCTTCAACTTTCTTTTTGGCCTGTAGTGTAGGATTACTTATGGCAACATCAATAATAATTTCATTTCCAAATACTTGGATGTTTTTTATAGATTCGTTCTCAATAGAACTATGGTCACCTGCTGTGTTGGCAAGGTTTTCTAAAGCGTCAATTATAGCTTGTTTTGTGATACTCATATATTGTTAATTAAAATCATTCTAAATTGCAAATATACTGAGTCTAAATTAAAATAGATAAAAAATTAATATAAAGGTTTTAATTCTATATTAGGATTCCAAAATAACTCCTCAAAATTAATGATTTGATTGTCTTTAATTAACACACCTTCACTTTCTAGTAATTGCTGCATCAAATGAGTTCCCTCAAAATGATGTTTCCCAGTTAAAAGTCCTTTTCTATTTACCACTCTGTGTGCCGGAATATCTTCTTTGCCATGAGAAGCATTCATAGCCCAACCTACCATTCTGGCAGATTTTTTAGCGCCTAAATATGTTGCAATTGCTCCGTAACTTGTAATTCTTCCGTAAGGAATTTTACGGGCTACTTCATAAACTTTATCAAAAAAAGAATCGGATTCTGACATTAAATCAATTAAAAATTGAGTTTAAATTTAAGGTAAGTTATAGACTTTTGTTTTTCTAAATATTGTTTTTCGTAGAAAGTTTGGGTTTCAACAACGTCTTTCGGAATGTGCGGATTGTTATAAATATCATGATGTGCATACAAAACTTCATGATTAGAAAGTTCTAACAATCCTAAAGTATAACCGTGCAAAAATTCGCTGTCGGTTTTAAGATGTATAATGCCATCTTTTTGAAGAATGTTATGGTATTTTCTTAAAAATTCTGGATTGGTTAAGCGATGCTTAGTTCTTTTATACTTGATTTGTGGATCAGGAAAAGTTATCCAAATTTCACTTACTTCATTTTTTTCAAAACAATTTTCTATCAACTCAATTTGAGTTCTGATAAAAGCTACATTTTGCATTTGATCTTCCAATGCAGTTTTAGCACCTCGCCAAAACCGAGCCCCTTTAATATCAATTCCGATATAATTTTTATTCGGATTTTTTTTAGCTAAATCGATTGTATATTCTCCTTTTCCACAGCCAAGTTCTAAAACAATTGGATTGCTGTTTTTAAAAAAACTCTTCCATTTTCCTTTTAAGGGGAAACCTTCATAAATTTCTTCACGAGTTGGTTGAAATACGTTGGTAAACGTTTCGTTTTCTTTAAAACGCTTTAATTTGTTTTTACTTCCCACTAAATTAATTTGAATAAAAATGTATT
>JAMPYA010000219.1 GCA_023700885.1 Flavobacteriaceae bacterium | reverse complement strand
TGTTAAAATAAAACAATTCAACAAAAAATAATACCAGCACTAATATTTTTTTCATAGCAATTTAAAAAATAGTTTTTAGCAGTAGATAAAAATAGCTTAATTATTCAATTATTAAATCTTCGTATCAATCAAATCAATCAATTCTTTTTCTAAAGCCAATGTTTGGTGGTAGATCATTTCCGCTTTTTTCAAAATTGATGTTATAAATTCTTTATCCTTTATATCTTTAGCGTTGATTCTCACATTAAAATAAGCGCCCAATACGGCTGTTCTAGCGCATAAAGCTCCAACACCTGCATCTGATAGAGAACTTGGTAAGCCAGTTTCCATCATCGCTTTCATTACTTCCATAGATTGATAAGCGGTTTCCATTACCTGAAATGGAATTTCAGTAGCGTATTGTGTGGCTTTTTCAACAGCTTCGGCTCTTATCGCTTTTTCTTCAGTTGTATTTTTTGGAAGACGAAAGGCTTCCATTATTTTATTAAAAGAGTTGGTATCTTCATCTACCAAAAACAATAATTTCTTTTTATATGCTTGCCCTTTTACCGCCCAATCAGAAAATGCTTCCCAACGACTGTCCCAACCTGCTTTATGTGCCGATAAATTAGCAACCATAGTGCCTAAAGAAACACCCAAAGCACCTACAGTTGCTGCAATAGAGCCACCACCCGGAGCCATAGATTCGCTGGCAGTTTCATTGGCAAAAGCAGTGATACTTAGATCTACTAATTGTTGAGGTGCATCTTTTGCCATTACATATTCTATAATGCGTTCTTTCGGATTAAAAGGTTTTAGTTCATCTAATCCCAATGATTTAACTGCTATTTTAATTTTTTCGGCATCATCAATTCCCAAAGAACGCTGTTGCTTGGTTAAAAAATAATCTCCAGCATCCAACATGGCTTGTAACGGAATCAATCCGATTAATTCAGAACCAGTTACCCGCAATCCGCGTTCTTGAGCAGCTTTTACGGTTTCATCAAAAGCCACATGCATAGAAGTGATGCTGATATTGGTTAAGTTATAGGAAATTTGAGCAATTCCATATTCTTCAATATACCAACCAATGCCTTTTACCGCTTTCAGTTTTCCCGATATACGTTTAGGCTCTCCATTTTCATCCAATACTTTTTTCCCGTTTTCCATGACCGTTCTTCCGGCTTCTCGAATATCAAACGCAATAGCGTTAGCTCTGCGCGTAGAAGTAGAGTTGAGGTTTACGTTGTAAGCCACTAAAAAGTCACGAGCTGAGATGGCCAAAGCACCAGTTCTTTGAACAGTAGTGTTAAATGCTGCCGGACCAAAATCAGGTTTCCACAATGGATTAGCTAATTTTTCTTTCAATCCTTCATATTCACCTGCTCTGCAATTGGCTAAATTTCTGCGTTTTTCTTCGGTGGCTGCATTTTCATAATAGTAACCCGGAATCCCCAATTCTTTACCAACTCGTTCTCCTAATTGACGTGCATAAACCGCAGTTTCTTCCATGGAAATACCCGATATAGGGACTAACGGACAAACATCAGTAGCTCCAAATCGTGGGTGTTCTCCGCTGTGTTTACTCATATCAATCAGTTCAGCTGCTTTTTTAATCAAACGGAAAGCCGCTTCTATTACCTGTGCCGGTTCTCCTACAAAAGTAATCACCGTTCTGTTAGTTGCTTTTCCGGGATCTATATCAAGTAATTTAACGCCTTCAACGGTTTCTACCACACTTACAATGGCATTTATTTTGGTTATATCGCGACCTTCACTAATATTCGGTACACATTCTATCAATGGTTTGTTCATTTTGCTGGTTTTAAAATTCAAAGGTAAAAAGTAAAATTTGAATAGCGTAAAAGTGGCTTGAAATCTTTTCAAGTTTGTATATTTGAACTAAATTTATTTAAGAAAGAAAACAAATGGAGCACATAACGATTGGTGTTATCGGATTGGGTTATGTAGGTTTGCCTTTAGCCGCTGAGTTTGCCAAAAAATATCCGGTAATCGGTTTTGATATCAAACAAGATAGAATAGCAGAGCTGAAACAATATCGAGATAGTACTTTAGAAGTTGAAGATGAAATCTTAGAACGATTAATTCAAAAGGATGAGCATCCATTTAATGCTCATCATAAGGGTTTATGGGTTACGCATGAGTTGGATTTGCTTAAAAAAGCTAATTTTTATATTGTAACAGTTCCAACTCCTGTTGATAAAAATAATCATCCAGATTTAACCCCTTTGTTTAAAGCAAGTAAAACCGTAGGTAAAATCCTAAAAAAAGGAGATATTGTAGTGTATGAATCGACTGTTTATCCTGGAGCAACTGAAGAAGATTGTGTGCCTATTTTAGAATCTTATTCCGGATTAAAGTACAATCAAGATTTTTTTGTGGGCTATTCTCCTGAGCGTATTAATCCCGGAGATAAGGTGCATACCGTTGCTCATATTTTAAAAATAACCTCAGGTTCTACTCCAGAAATAGCTCAAAAGATTGATGAGATTTATAGATCTATTATTTTAGCCGGAACTTATTTAGCGCCTTCTATTAAAGTAGCTGAAGCTGCTAAAGTGATTGAAAACTCCCAACGCGATATCAATATTGCCTTTGTAAATGAGCTTTCTAAAATATTTAAATTGATGCATATTGACACGCATGAAGTGCTGAAAGCTGCCGGAACTAAATGGAATTTTTTACCATTTACCCCAGGTTTAGTGGGCGGTCATTGTATCGGAGTAGATCCTTATTATTTAGCTCAAAAAGCTATTGGACTAGGCTATAATCCGGAAATTATATTATCGGGTCGCCGATTGAATGATAGTATGGGTAGTTATGTAGCTGCTGAATTTGTAAAGTTAATGGTTAAAAAAGATATACCGGTTAAAAGTGCCAAAGTGGTGGTGTTGGGAATTACCTTTAAAGAAAATTGTCCAGACATCCGCAATTCAAGGGTTATAGATATTATTGAAGAGTTAAAATCCTATGATATTTTAGTCGATGTTTATGATCCATGGGCTGATGTAAATGAAGTAAAAGAGGAGTATAGTATTAATATGTTACAAGAGGATGAACTTGCGCATCAAAAATATCAAGGGGTTATTGTGGCAGTATCACACGAT
>JAMPYA010000040.1 GCA_023700885.1 Flavobacteriaceae bacterium | reverse complement strand
TGCCTAGAGATGTGGAAGAAAAAGTAAAATCTCTGGATGAAGTTGATTCGTGTGAAGTTGAAATAACTTTTGATCCTGCCTGGAATCATAGTATGATGAGTGATGAAGCAAAATTGGAACTAGGATTCATGTAATGAATGATGAAATTGTAAATAGAGTTGCTAACAGTAAATTAATCAATATTGATTTAACTGATTTTATACCAAAAGGTCAGCGAAAAATCATCTATTTATCTGATTGGCTTTATGAAGGAATTATTTTAAAAGAACTTGATTTCAGAAATAAAATTGAAGAACACAATTGGCAACAATATCAGAATTCATTTGTTGTAATTCAGCCCGCTAAAGATGCTATTGTGCCAAGTTGGGCGTATCTTTTACTCACTTCTCAACTTACTGGTATTGCTCAAAAAATTGTCGTGGGAGAATTTCAAGAATTAGAAGACCTTCTTTTAATTGAATCTCTTGAAAAGATTGATTATTCTATATACAAGGAGAAACAAATTATCATAAAAGGTTGTTCAAACGTGGTTATTTCTAACAATGCCTATTCTTTTCTGATTCAAAAATTAAAACCGTTGGTTAAATCTTTAATGTTTGGGGAAGCTTGTTCAAATGTTCCACTTTATAAACAAAAAAAGTAATTTTTTTATACCTTAACATTTATCTTTATTTTTACTATTAAATTCCCGTATTTATGAAAAAACATATTCTATTATTTACTGTTTTAATAAGTTGTTCATTTACAATATTTTCTCAGGAAAAAATTGAAATAAGTCAAATTAAAGAGGGGTGGAAAAGAAGCGGAAAAGTTGCCATTACTTTTAATCAGTCTACTTTCTCTAATTGGGTTGCTGGTGGAGAAAACAGTTTGGCCGCTAACGCTTTTATCAATTATGATTTTAATTACAGAAAGGGTGACTGGCGATGGGATAACAAAATTATTACAGCCTACGGTATGACCCGAACCAAATCTAATGGAACACGCAAAATGGATGATCGATTAGAATTCAATTCTGTTGTTGGGAAAAAAGCTTCAAAATATTGGTTTTATTCTGCCTTTTTTAATTTTCAGTCACAGTTTACCAATGGATATGATTATAAAACAGATCCAGATGCAGAAATGCCTGTTTCTAAATTTTTGGCTCCGGCTTATGCGTCATTTGGCCCCGGATTGATGTATAAAAAAGATGATCAGTTTAAATTTAACTTATCTCCTATTACCTCAAAAATTATTATTGTTGCAGATGATTATCTTTCAAGTATAGGAGCTTATGGCGTTTCTCCAAATGATAAAAGCAGATATGAATTAGGTTTTAATGCGTCTCTATATCATAAAAAGGATATAATGGTAAACGTATCAATGGAAAATATATTGAACCTATATGCTAATTATTTAGAGGATTTTCAAAATGTTGATGTAAATTACCAATTGAATATTGTACTACAAGTAAATAAATATTTATCAACCAATATTCAATTTCATACAATTATTGATGATAATATATCCAAAAAACCTCAATTTAAAGAAGTATTGGGTGTTGGTGCTAACTTTTTATTTTAATACTACAATATTATAAAGTTGTTATTATAGATAGGAAACAATATTGTTTTACTCAAAATAATAAAAGGCGTTTAAATGAAGGTAATCAAAATTCTATTTTATATCCCACTCCCTTTATCGTTTTTAGGTAATCATCTCCTATTTTTTCTCTCAATTTCCTGATATGAACATCAATAGTTCTGCTGCCAATTACCACATTACTACCCCAAATTTTATCTAAAATATCTTCTCTGGTAAAAACTTTTCCAGGTTTAGTGGCTAATAAATGAAATAATTCAAACTCTTTTCGAGGTAAAATAATTTCTAAACCTTCTTTAATGATTTTATATTCTTCTCTATTAATCTTAATATTCCCAACATTAAGAACATCTGGGTTTTCATTAGTGTAATTTAGACGTCTTAACAAAGCCTTTACTTTACTTACTAAAATCTTTGGTTTTATAGGTTTAGCAATATAATCATCTGCGCCTGCGTTATAACCGGCTACTTGCGAATAATCTTCAGAGCGGGCAGTTAGAAAAGTGATGATAGTGTTTTCCGTTTCCGGTAATTTTCTAATATTTTCACAAGCTTCTATTCCGTCCATCTCAGGCATCATAACATCCATAATAATTAGATGAGGGCTATTTGCTTGAGCCTTAACAATCGCTTCTTTACCGTTTGATGCGGTTATAATTTGATACCCTTCTTTTGATAAATTATATCCAAGAATTTCTAAAATATCTTTTTCATCATCAACCAATAAAATTTTAATATCCTTTTTATCCATATCTAATTTTTTAATTCTTAAAGCTTTATAAGAAAAATCTGTTTCAAAGTTAACAATAATATCAGATGAATTTTAAGACTTAACAATAATTTAATGTATTAACAATTTAATAATATTTAAGCAACAAATTAATAACAGGTATTTAATATTGAGGTAATCTGACAGCAGTTACTTTGTAAAAAATTATAAAAAATCATGAATCTCAAATTTACCATCTTGTTTTTATTATTTACTACCGTTTTATTAGCGCAAAAAACAACTGTTTCAGGAACCATTTTAGATAAAGAGTTTAATAATGAACCATTGTCATTTGTAAGTGTAGTAATTAAAGGAACTTCTATTGGATCATCGACCAATGAAAAAGGATTTTATGCAATTGCCGTTGAACCCGGAAACCATACTTTAGTGATTTCTTACTTGGGATATGAAACCAAAGAAATTCCATTCTCTGTTAAATCAGGTGAAAAAATTAGTATCGATTACGCATTAAAATCTAATAGTATTCAATTAAAAACTGCCCAAGTTGAGTATACTTTTTCTAGAGAAACAGAGAAAGTATTACTATACGAACAACAAAAAGCAGTTGAAATTAAACAAAGTATCGGATCACAAGAATTGACTCGAAAAGGTATTAGTGATGTTGCCGATGGCTTAACAAAAGTTACCGGTATTACAAAAGTTGACGGAAGGGGTTTGTTTATCCGCGGACTAGAAGATCGATACAATAATTTATTAATTAATGATTTACAAACACCCTCTAATAGCCCTTTTAAAAAATTAATTCCGCTTGATCTATTTCCTTCAGATATTGTAGGTGTTTTGAGTATTTACAAAACATTTAATCCTAATATTTCTGGAGATTTTGCAGGAGCCACCATTAATATAGAAACCCCACAAGCAAAAAATTTAACGAAACTTACTTTGGGAGTTGGATTTACTACCAACAATAATTTTGAAAAATTCCTACTTTCAGATGATGCTGGTTCTACTCAAGGTTTTTTTGGGCTTATTGGAAATAAAAGAAAACTTTCTGGTGTTTTCGGAACGGTTCCTTCCGGAAAAAAACTTTCTCCATCCGAATATGAAAATATATATGGAAAAAAATCATGGGATGTCAATGAAGCTATAAGTCCGTTAAATTCTAGTATCGGTTTTTTACATGCCGAAAAATATTCTCTTAAAAATAATCAAAATATAAGTTACCTCTTATCTTTTAATTTTGACAATAAGTATTCTATAAGAGAGGGCGTTGGTAGAACTTTTAACCTTGGACAGGGTAATTATGACAATAATTTATACAACACCCAATATCTTTATCAAACATCCTTTTCAGGCTTGTTAGGATTGACCTATAAAAACGATCGGCTTGCCATTAATTTAAACTCCTTTCTTTTAAAAGCAACTGAAAGCAATATTCAAGATCAATTGGGTTACACCAACAGTTTAGCCAATCAAACTAATAATCTTATTAGATTAAATCAATTTGAACAATCTAATTATTGGAACAACCAATTATTAGGTGAATATAAGCTATCGTCTGATGGGAAACACAGTGTTAAAACCGGTGGATCATTTGTAAAGACTTCTTTCCAACAACCCGACAGAAAATTTATTACAGCCATCAAGTTAAACGATACAGAAATTGATATGTCTTATGGTGGGAATAATTTAAATCGTCAATATTTAGATGTAAATGGCAATTTTTATGTCTCTTCTTTAGTTGAATACAACTTAAAATTTGGAAAAACAGAAAAACAAAATAAATTAGCTGTTGGATACAATAGTTTTTTAAACGATATGCAATCGAGTTATCGGTTCTTTTCAACTAAGAAAAACATTGAAAAAAACGATACCAAAGAGCTCAATACTATCAGTGAATTTATTAATGATGATATCAATAACGGAATTATTTATGTTCAAGAAGAATCAAACGGTGATTATAAAGTAAAATTAAATCATTTTGTAAATGCCGGATATTTGAATTTATTGTTGAATTTTGGTGAAAAATGGCAATTAAATAAAGGTCTAAGAGCAGAAATCTCATCGCGCGAACTAAAATATAGAGAGCAAGGAGATCCGTTTGGAAATGTTTTTCGTAAAAAAGTGGAAGAACAAGTGGATATTCTTCCTGCTATCAATGCTAAATATATTTTAAGCGATAAAAACAACCTTCGACTCTCATTAGCAAAAACAATCACTAGACCTGTTGCGATGGAATTGTTACCCATCAATTATATTAATGCAGATGCAACTTCTGAAAGTGGAAATCCCAATTTATTAAATAGTGATAACTACAATATCGATTTTAAATACGAACTATTTCCTAGTAATAAAGAGTTGATAGCAGTTGGATTGTTTGGAAAATTAATCAACAATCCAATTGAAAGAGTGTTCAAACCAACTGCAAATAGTGGCGGACAAATAACCACTTTTAAAAATTCTGAACAAGCAATAATTTATGGCGCTGAAATAGAATTATTACTACAACTAAGCAGAATAAATGAATCTTTAGAAAATTTTTCTATTGGCTTTAATACCTCATTGATGGATACTGATATAAAAATTGACTTAACTCAACAAGGAAACGAATTAGAAAATAGTACTAACCGAAAACTTCAGGGAGCATCCAACTGGTTGATAAATGCCGATTTAAAATACGATTTCATCTTAAATAACTCTTGGAAAAATTCAATGACCTTAGTGTACAATGTTTACGGCGATAGAATTTTTGCAGTGGGATCTTCTGGAATTGATCATATTTATGAAAAATCATTTAACAAATTAGATTTTATCTGGATTAATACTATTTCGAAAAAGCTTGAACTAAAACTAGGAGTTGATAATATCTTAAATCCGAATTATAAAAAAGAACTTGGAAAGGAAAGTATTTTAAATATTACCGAAAATTCTTTGGTTCTAAGATCATTTAAAAAAGGTATAGGATTCTCATTTAGTATGGGTTACACTTTTTAAAATCACTAAAAGGAGTTGTTTTCAACTCCTTTTTTATAGTTGCACTTAACATTAACTTAACTTATAATTCACTGTTTAATAATGTTTTAATAACAATACCTTAATCATATTAGAAAACGAAAAATCTAATTTTGGTTTAAATAATTAATAAAGAATTTACAATTTAAAAAAAATGAAAAAAATGAAAAATCTAGTATTTCTCTTCACTATTTTGAGTTTGACTTTTACCAATTGTACTCCATCAGACGATGAAGATGTTACAACACCTCCACTTGCAACAGGCGAAATTACAGGAGATGTTACTGCCAATAAAACCTATCTAAAAGGAGTTTATACTTTAAGCGGTACTGTTAGGGTAAAAAGTGGCGCCGTACTAACTTTTGAGGCAGGTTCTGTTATAACTGCAAATGTAACCAACGGTGCAGATGCCTTATTGGTAGAAAACGGAGGTAAATTAAATATCTTTGGTACAGCAGCAGAACCGGTAGTTTTTACAGAAATATCTAAAACACCCGGGTCTTGGGGCGGAATTATCATGTTTGGAGACGCTCCAATTGTATCAGGAAAAACTGCTGATGGAACGCCAATTACAACTGCAACCTCAGAAGATGGAACCAATATTGTTTATGGAGGTACCAATTCAACACACAGCAGTGGCACATTACAATATGTTCGGGTAGAATATGCTGGTAAAAAAATACTGGACGGAAACTCTGAGATGAATGGTTTTTCTTTTTATGCTGTAGGTTCTGGAACAATTTTAGAAAATCTGGTTTCTTACAAAGGTGCAGATGATGGTTTTGAATTTTATGGAGGAACCGTAAGTGCTAAAAATCTTGTTTCTTATGGTAATTATGATGATTCTTTTGATTGGCAAGATGGATGGCAAGGTCAAAACAATACTAACTGGTATGCTTATCAAACAGGAACAGGAAATTTTGGGATGGAAATTGAGGCAAAAAGTGTGAACAATGCATTTTTTCCTAAAGTAGCCAACATAACGCTAAGAAGAGCAGTCGGAACTGTAACAGAAGCTGGAAATACATCAGAAGTTGATGCCATTCAATTTAAGAAACAAGGGAATGGAGAATATTTAAACATTGTTATCTCTGGATATACAGCAGCAAACGCAGTAACTGTTAGAATTCAGGATGTTGATACCAATACCAACCAAGTAAATGGAGGAAAAATAAAAATTCAGAATATAAAAATAGGTGACAATACCCCCCAAACAGGTGCTGGATCAAGTACCTTTACAGTAGCTTTCCCTACAGCAAACTTTACTGCTAATACAACCGCAACAGGAGCTACACTTACACCTGGTGCTTGGGCTATTGTTGATGGGGTTAATTTATTACAGCAATTACTTCAATAAACATCCGTTTCCATTGATAAATTAGTTAATTAGTTAAAAAAGAAAAGAGGGAAAAATTCCCTCTTTTTTGATTTGTATTAATTTGATTTTTTAGATTTCCTCTTCAAATTCTTGATACAGAAAATCATTGTAAGGAAATCTAGTGATGTGAATTTTTTTAACCTCTTCAAAGACAATTTCTTTGAAATCTTCCATATTTTCTTTGTTAAGTGCAGATATAAAGACACAATTATTTTGCATCTTGCTCATCCAAGTTTTTTCCCAATCTTCTAAAGTATAGTGTTCTTTTGCTTTTTGAGTCACCAAATCATCACTATCAATAGTTTGATGTGAATAATTATCAATTTTATTAAAAACCATAATTACAGTTTTATCACTGCATTTTATATCAGCTAAAGTTGACGCTACGGATGCAATATGTTCTTCAAAATTTGGGTGAGAAATATCAACTATATGCAACAATAAATCAGCTTCACGAACTTCATCTAAAGTAGATTTAAACGATTCTACTAATTGTGTAGGTAATTTTCTGATAAACCCAACGGTATCTGTTAATAAAAAAGGAATGTTGCGAATCACTACTTTACGAACGGTTGTATCAAGCGTAGCGAATAGTTTATTTTCAGCAAATACCTCACTTTTACTAATAACATTCATCAAGGTTGATTTTCCAACATTGGTATAACCAACCAATGCAACTCGAACCATTTTCCCGCGATTTTTTCTTTGAACCGCCATTTGTTTGTCGATAATTTTTAATTTCTCTTTTAATAAAGAAATTTTATCGCGAATAATACGACGGTCAGTTTCAATTTCTGTTTCACCCGGACCTCTTAAACCAATTCCCCCTTTTTGACGTTCTAAATGCGTCCATAAGCGTGTTAAACGAGGCAATAAATATTGACATTGTGCTAATTCTACTTGAGTTCTAGCATAACTGGTTTGAGCTCGTTGAGCAAAAATATCAAGGATTAAATTAGTTCTATCAAGCACTTTAATATTAAGCACTTTCTCAATATTTTTTAATTGTGATGGCGATAATTCATCATCAAAAATAGCAGTTCCTATCTCATTTTCTGTGATATAATTCTTTACTTCTTCGAGTTTTCCAGTTCCTAAAAATGTTTTCGGATTTGGAAACTCAAGTCTTTGTACAAATCTTTTTATTACCTCCCCGCCGGCAGTTTGCGTCAGAAATTCTAACTCATCTAAATATTCATCTGCCTGTTCTTCTGTTTGTTTTTGAGTAATAAGTCCAACTAATACTACTTTTTCATAAACTATTTCTTTCTTTTCTATCATACCATTTCACATTGAACTGCAAATTTACGAGTAATTTTGATAACTCAATCAATTAAAAAACCTACTCAATAAATTGAGTAGGTTTCAATAAGTTTAAAAAATAATTTGCAATTTATTACCTCATTCCTGTAATTTTGATATCATCTAATCTCCATTTTGTTTTGTTAGTTGAACTTCCATTATATTTAAAAGCAATATGTATTTTACCTGTAAATTGAGATAAATTAAGCGTATTTAATGTGTTGGTACTTGTAGCGACTGGATAGGTTAATGGTAAATTATTCCAGGTTGCAGTTCTAATTCCGGCATCTGTTCCGTCCCAATTACTAGAATATAAAACTTCTAACTCAGTCTGACTTCCGGCAACAGTTAATTTTTGAATATTAAAACTCAAACTTTCATTAATTTGAAGATCCATATCTAACTGCGGAGTAATTAACCAACCAACGTAATTTCCTCCGGGACTTGAAGTTGCCTGAAACATTGCAAAAGCATTAGTTGATAGTTTGTCTAATTGCCATTTTACTGTTCCTTCAGTAGAGTGATTTTTCCAACCTGTTAAATTGAGTGCATAAACACCAGATGTTAAAAACCCATTATCTAAGGCATATTTCTCTAAATTCTCATCTATTAAAGTTATTGGTAATGGTGCATTACACGGAGGTGTTGTTAATTTTATATCATCAGTATCTCTAATAAACAATTGATAGGTACCACTATATTCGCTTAAAATTGCTACAATGCTGCCTTGTTCTTTTGGTATTGGTGTTAATGCAAAATCAGCATACTTACTTGTTCTCAAAATGATGCTTCCATTTAAGAAACAATCATTATCTACTGTTTCAAAATTTCTACTGTAGCCACTGTAAGTTGTTCCGGCATAACTAAATCCTAAATCAGATTTTTTTAATCTAATTTTTTCAATTTCAACAAGCATTCCTAAATGATCTTTTGTAAGTTGAGATATTAACATTTTCTTAGGAATAATTGTAGCAATTGGCTCACATGCTTTTAAAATTTGTTTTCTTGATAATTCGACCGGAATATTTTCTAATTGACTTCCATTACCAACACCAATTTCTATGGATCCAAAATTGTTTGATACAGCAAGACCATTTAATTTAACAAATACTTTACTTCCAACTTGAAACTTTACATGGGTATCATATTCATCAACATTAAGAACAACTGCAAAACTTGGATTTTCAGGTTTATCCTGAATATAAATTTGTTTAAAGATATTGCCTCCTTTATCACTAGAAACTACATAACCTTCTATAATATCATCCGAAGTAAATCTATGGATTGGCACACTAAATGATTCTTTTGCCAATCTTGTTACCACTTCGAGTGTTGTGGTTGCTATCAGATTTGGCGTATCACAATTTGGATTTTTGATTGTTGGGGTATCGTATTGAGAATCTTCTACACACGAAGTTAAAATTCCTATTATTGCTATCAATCTGAAGTAGCACTTTATTAATTTATTTGTTTTCATTTTTTAAAATATTTTCAGTTAATTAATTAAAATCGTAAATAAATATTGCAATAATAAGTGGCGCCATTACCATAGTAATACTTAGGTCCAAAAGTTGGATATTGCAAATCTTTGTCTTGTTTTAACTCGCTAAAGTTGGCGTTTCTAGATTGTTCATAACCGCCAGATTTATATACTTCGCCAAGAACATTATTAACGCTGGCAAAGAATCCTAAATAATAATTATTTTTCAGTCTCCAAGATTTGCCTCCGGCAATATTTACCAAATAGGCATCATCAAATTTTTCTTGTTTTAACAACCGATTTACTTCTTCTTGGGTTGCATCAGGAAAAGGAAGTCCGTCTGCTCTTAAATAAAAATTATCTGTTCTTAATAGCGGCGAAATGTCTAAATAATTATGCGACAATAAATTAGCATTGGCACTAAACCACCAGAATTTTGGGTCTCTATATTCAAAACCAACAGAAAAAGCTCTTTGAGGTGTTCCGGAAAATTTATAATCTTTTATGTATGCTTTTCCAAAATCACTTTTAAGGTCTGTAAATACATCTGACTGAATATACAAATGAGGATTGTTGTTATAGGTGTATTGACCTAAAGCAACAACACCTATTAATTTAACTGTAGGAACTATTTGTACTTCAACACCAAATTCTGCACCAATATTTAATTTTTCTACTCCGGTTAAGATTTCTGCAACAAAATCTGCTTCATCTCCTCTTAATCCTTCTGCAAAAAAGAAAGAAGTTTCAGTTACATTTTCAAATTTGGTATAATATCCAGTTAATCTAGTCTGAATTTTGGGTGATCTGAAAACATAACTTAAATCTCCATTTGTAATTTTTTCTGATTTTAAATCTGGTGTAAATTCATTATGAACCCTAGCATTGGCGAAAGCATTTCTAATAGTTGGCGCTTGATTTATAAAACCTGCATTAAAATCTATTAAATTACGTCCATTAATTTTGTAGGTAGCGCCACCTTTAAAACTTATATCAGTAAATACTTTTTTTTCACTTTTACCAAAAGAGTTATTAGCAAATGTTCCGTTCTTATAAAAGCCTTCTCTTTGATAATTTCTTATACCAAAATGAGTTCCAAGATAAAAATCTACTTGATAATATTTAAATTGAAATTGTAAAAATGAATTTATGTCATTGGCGATAATATTATAATGATAATTAAACTTATCGCCAACTTTAACAATTCTGTTTAGATTATTTAAATCGCTTTGCATGGCATCACCGGTAGCAAAATAATCAACATCTAAAAAGTTTTCGCCACCTAATAAATCTAAAATTTGAGCATAATTCTCTGATTTCAAATTTCTATATGTAAATCCGGCATTTAAGGTGATGCTTTTAGTCAAACTTTTTTTTAAAATTGTATTTGCAGTAATTGTTTTATCATCTACTCTATCTTCTGACAAATAATAATGAGTGGTTTGATTTTCAATATTTGCTCTATATAAATTTTCCCAATTTATCTGACTATAACTAGGGTCATATCTAAATGCTTCACCTGCTAAATAAGCACCTGTATAATTTAAATTATCTTGAAATCTTAAATAATAGCTCGGTAAATTTCTATAATATGTTGGATCCGGATTAGGCGCATTGGCATAATTTAACCGACTATCTCCAATATGACCAAATTGATAAGCTATATTGGTATTTAAAGTTGTTGTTTTATCAATTTTCCAATAGTGACTTAAAATAATTAACGGCTCTTTGATTTCTTTGATTCGCGAATTGCGTTTTTCTCCATTTTGATATCCCCAATAAGCATTATATTTTAGGCCTGCCAAGTCATAAACCTCTTGTGTATTTGCAGAAGATTTTGCTCTACGCACCGGAGTATAAATTGCTGTTAAGTTTAAACTATGGTTATCATTTATTTTTTTCTCAACAGCCATAAATGCAGACCAGGCGTTATAAGTTGTTCCATCATAGTAAGCATTTTCTGCAAAACGTCGTGATCCGGAAAACACATAAGTCCAACCATTTTTTGATAAACCAGATGAATGAGTGGCCATAACTCTTCCGGTATAATTGGTGTTTGTTGAAGCATATGAAACACTCGATCCGAGTCTGTAGTTGGAAGCTCTAGTATTGATATTAGTAGATCCTAAAATACCTCCAAAAGTTATATCGGAAGCTAATAATCCGTTAGAAAACTCCTGATTTCTGGTCGCGTCATTTATACCTCCCCAGTTACTCCATTGAGGTCTTCCATCATACATTTTGTTCATCAAAATACCGTTCAATAATAATTGACCGTAACCCGAATCAAAACCTCGAACTCTAAATCTGGCCTGACCAAAATTAAACGCAGCAGCTCTCATAAAGGCATCTTTTGAAGATTGCAGTAAACCCGACACGTTTTCTGAACCTCCTTTTTCATCTTCAGAAAGTTCGTCTTCTGACAAAGAAATGATACTTGTATCAAAATCTGCAGTAAAAATTGGATACATGGTTATTAAACCTAAGTCTAAATCTTTTTCCTTTTCAATATTAATTTGAAAATGAAGCGTTTCATATCCTTCTAATCGAAATTTTACAACCTGTGAACCGCTGCTCACATTTGTTAAGAGGAATTCTCCATAATCTCCAGATAATTGTTTTATCTCAGTTCCTTGAATTGAAACTGAAACACCAATTAATACTTTTTCTGAATCTGATGAGGCCACGGTTCCTTTAATTTTCTGCTGAGCATAAGAATTACCAAAACCCAAGATTAAAAATCCAGAAATTAAAATAGCAATTTTTTTTATCATATATATAATATTTACCGCTTTTCATTATTAAAAAGGTAGTGAAATTTACATATAAATCCTTTTCTTAAAACTTACTTTTAATTTTTATGATTTTATTAACATCTAATTAATTTAGATTTGCAACTAACTATTTAAAATTATGATTAAAAAATCCTTTTTTTTACTTTTTGGTTTTTTGATTTTTTCTTATACATATGGTCAAAAAACAGAGAAAAATTATCAAATCAGAACGATAGCATTTTATAATTTAGAAAACCTATTTGACACCATTAATGATCCATTAATTAATGATGATGAATTTACACCAAATGGAACCAACAGATACACCTCTGAAGTTTATAAAGATAAACTTGAAAAATTAGCTAGAGTATTATCAGAAATTGGAAGTGATCAATCTAAAAATAGTCCTGTAATTATTGGTGTGTGCGAACTTGAAAATAGAAATGTATTAGAAGATCTAGTAAAAACTGGAAAATTAAAAGATAAAAGATGGGGCATTGTACATTATGATTCTAAAGATTCGCGCGGAATTGATGTGGCATTACTCTATCAAGAACATTATTTTAAACCTATAAATCATAAATCGTTTCAATTACAATTATATGATGAAGGCAAACGATATTATACTAGAGATCAGCTAATGGTTTCTGGGTATTTAGATGGAGAACTGATTCATTTTATTGTAAATCACTGGCCAAGTAGAAAAGGTGGGGAAGTTGCTTCTAGACCTAGTAGAGAAAAAGCTGCGGCTTTAAATATTGAAATTATGAGTGAAATTAGAAGAAATGATCCTAGTGCAAAAATTATTTCAATGGGCGATTTAAATGATGATCCCATAAACTCGAGTTTAAAAAATATTTTGAAAACAGAATCTAATCCCAAAAAAGTTGAAGAGGGATCAATTTACAATCCGTTTGAAGAAATGTTTAAAAAAGGGTTAAACACTCTTGGTTATAGAGATAATATCAATTTATTTGATCAGATATTTTTCACTTCAACTTTGGTAACTAATAATAAAGACTTTTCATCTTACCGTTTCTTTAGGGCAGGAATTTACAATCCGAGTTATATAATTAATAGAGAAGGGCAATATAAAGGATATCCTATGAGAAGTTATTCATTTAACACTTATGCAGGTGGGTATAGTGATCACTTTCCTGTTTATATTCATCTCATCAGAGCACAAAAATAGTATTATAAAAATCCTGAATTTTTCAGGATTTTTTATTCGCCTTTTATATCTTTAAGCATTAATTGTAGACTGGCATTTCCATTCCAATGATTTTCTTCAATGGTATAAACTGATTGAAAACCTCCATTAGTTTGAGCATATTTTTTAGCTAAATCAAAGCCGATTGCATTGTATGTTTTAGAATCTGCTCCATTAATAATACACAATTTAACGTGATTTCCATCGGCTCCAACTGGTTTTCCATAACCATTATCGCGTAAACCTGTACTTAAAAAAACAGGTTTCATATTAGCTGGACCGTAAGGTTCTAATTGTTTTAAAATTCTATAAAATTTAGGGGTAATTGAGGTTAAATCAATTTCTAAATCGACTATTATTTCAGGGGTTTTAGAATTTTCATGAATTATTAATGTTACAACGGTTTCAAACTTCTCTTTAAATAATTGATAATTCTCCGGCAACAAAGCAAGTCCGGCAGCATGTGTATGACCTCCAAATTGCACTAATAAATCGGCACATTTTTCAATGGCATTGTATAAATCAAATCCGTTTACAGATCTTGCTGAAGCTACATAAAGTCCATTACTCTCAGTAAAAACAATAGTTGGTCGGTAGTAAGTTTCTATTAAACGGGAAGCAACAATTCCAATCACTCCTTTATGCCAGTTTTTATTAAAAACTACAGTGCTACACTTTAACTCTTCTTTGTTTTCCAAAATTTGAACTAAGGCTTGTTCTGTAATTTCTTTATCAGCCGCTCTTCGGTCTGTGTTATAAATTTCAATTGCTTCAGCAAAAGTTAGAGCCGTTTCAAAGTCATTTTCAATTAATAATTCGACGGCATGATTACCGTGTTTCATTCTTCCTGCAGCGTTTATTCTAGGTGCAATTTGAAAAACTACATCTGTAATAGTCAGTTCTTTTTTATTTTGATAAATAAGAGCTTTAATTCCCGGTCTAGGATTAGCATTAATTTGTTTTAATCCAAAGTAAGCTAAAATTCTATTCTCTCCATCTATAGGAACTATATCAGCAGCAATGGCTGTAGCCACTAAATCTAAATATGAAATTAAATCATCAATAGTTTGATGCTGTTTTTCTGCTATTGCCTGAATCAATTTAAAACCTACTCCACATCCACAGAGTTCTTTATATGGATATTCACAATCTAATTGTTTGGGATTTAAAACAGCTATTGCTTTTGGTATTTCTTCACCTGGAAGATGATGATCACAAATGATAAAGTCAATATTTTTTTCAGTTGCATATTTTACTTTAGTGGCTTCTTTGATACCACAATCTAATGCTATAATTAATGAAATTCCATTATCTGAAGCATAATCAATCCCTTGATATGAAATTCCATAACCCTCTCCGTATCGATCTGGTATATAGGTCGTAACTAAATTGGTAAATTGAGATAAATAAGTAAAAACAAGTGCAACAGATGAAGTTCCGTCCACATCATAATCGCCATATACCATTATTTTTTCTTGAGCCATAATGGCCTTTTCAATGCGAGAAACTGCTTTTTCCATATCTTTCATCAAATACGGATTGTGTAAATCTGACAAGCTTGGTCTGAAAAAATGCTTGGCTTGTTCATAGGTTTCAATACCGCGCTG
>JAMPYA010000218.1 GCA_023700885.1 Flavobacteriaceae bacterium | reverse complement strand
ATGTTATTTGTTCCTAAAAATGCTGAGCCACAAATGGCTCAAGGTGCCTTACCAAAACATCAGTTTGAACAAATAATATTAGATGTTTTAGGAGTTACTAAATAAAAATATCCTTTTTCCCCGAATAATAAACGCCACTTTTTTGCGGGATTTTTTGTGACTACAAATGAACTATGATATAACTAGAGCTAGTTAAACCGCTGTGCGAAGTTTGTAACTTCGCACCGAAAGCAACTATTCCATCTATTATCGTAACAGTTGTAAAATAAACATTGCTCAGCTTGTTTTTTAAATAAAGATAGTTTTTTGATAATTAGATTCGATGCGAAGTTTGCAACTTCGCATCGAAAGCAGGCGGTTATTTATATCTACTATTAGAAGGCACGGAAAATATTTCCGCGCCAGCGGGTTTTGATTAAAAATCTTCAACTAAAATGGTATCGTTTTTAATGGTAATTTTAAACCCATAACTCAAACTTGCTCCATTGGTATAATAGGCAAGCCCTACAAATTTAGATTTATTATTATTATAAATAATAGCTCCAATACCACCATCTGTTTTTGGAATATTTTTAAATGAAATAATTCCATTTCTTTTTTCATTAGGTTTAATATTTCTAAATACTGTTTTATTCGAAGGGTATGCAAAAACTTCTAAACTATCTATTGTTACACTTGTTTCATTTTTAATCTTTATAATTGGATTATCTCTGAGCAAACAACTTGTACAGGAAATTAAAATAGTTAAAAATACTATAATTATCTTTTTCATGGCTTGTTAGTTGGAATTAACTGAGTATTTAAATTTATTGTACCACCGATATTTAAAGGAAATAAATGCATTAGTTGCCCAATTAAAATTGCATTATAAATTCTCAATCTAATTACTCCATATCCATTCATTGAAATAGAAGGATTTTGAGCTATTTCTCTACCTTTTTGGTTGTTAAATAAATCCATTACTTTTTCTAAAATTAAATTATTGGGTGTTTCCATCTCATGTGCATCACCAAGGAGTACAGATAAATCATATCCGATGTAATAGGTATTTAAACCATGAAAATAGGCATGCCTAAACGCATCAGATTTGTCATTATGAAAATTGTATAAACTACTTTCAGGAAATAATTCTTTTGCTTTATTTGAAGCTTCATTAGCATTATATAAATACCTATATTGAATTGCAAGCGGTTGTGCATTATATATTTGTAATTCTAGTTGTGTCATTCTTGCTTTATAGTCGGGAATTTGTTGGATAAAATAATTATATGAATTTAAGTCAAATTCACAGTTATCCATATAAGTATCAATCGCTAATTTTGCAAACTCTTTTCCTTCAATTGTATTATTTTCTAATAAAAAAGTTACTATTTTATCCGCTTCGGTTGGATGAGCAGACAGCCAATCAAATTGATTAATAGAAAGAATACTTTGTCCTAATAAATAATCAATTTGATCAGAGGTACTTAAACCGGCTAAACCAGCGGATAAATCTGTCAATTCAGCTGGCAAATTGGGGTGAGTACTTCCACTTGGCGGAATATAGACAGAGCCACCTCCACCTCCAATGCCAATATTTTCATTTTCACCGATGTAAATTGGAGGAATTTCGTAAAAACTCCCCCCTCCGCCGCCACTGCCATTTTCTTCACAAATAAGAGCCTCTACATTTCTTGATGATGCTCTTGCGCTATCGGTCAGTGTACAGCCATAATCGCCAGGCCAATGCTGCCCAGATGCGCAAGAAGTTTCTATCACCAGAATAGTTTGATAATAACAATCACTGGTTCTTAATGGTTGATTTTTTTTAGAAGTAATATTGATCTACTTATTAAGACCATTTAATAATTCTTTCAAATCCTCTGTAAATGGAGAAAAAGATACAGCGCCATGAAAAGGAGTTTTGATTCCTTTAGCTTTTTTTATTAAATATTCATTGCTTGGAAAATAATGTGCTAAATATCCTCTGGTTTTGTTGGGTGATTTCTCAACAATTAAATTGGTAAAAGAGTTCTTATTTTCCTGTTTTTTATTGATAACTAAAAAAGTATAGGTTGTATATTCTTTTTTAACAATTTTTATAATGTTTTTAGTGTCAATATAAATAACTTCATCTTGGCTATTTTTGTGAGCTATATCTTTTTTGGTTAAATTTAATAAAATTGAAATTGGAGTGAATTTAATATCATTTAAAGCTTCCTCTATGGTGAGATTTTTAATTGGACTGCCAATCTGTTGATTTTTTTCTGTTAAATCAATTATTTCAGCGTCTCTTTCACAACCAACCATTGTCAATAAAAAAAGCACCATCAGTACGCCGGTTTTTAGAAAATTAAAATAAATTTGAATTGTTTTTGAATTGTTTTTGAATTGTTTTTGAATTGTTTTTGAATTGTTTTTGAATTGTTTTCATACTATTTAAATTTAAAATTAAACACATTTTGTATGAAAAAGAAAAAGACATTAACCAACTTAGTTTTAGCAAGTTATTAACCGTAATTTTGAGGGTACTCAAATATAACTGATTTATTTTTATAAAACAAGCAAATATTTAATGATAAATCAAAACATTTCCTCGCCAACGTTTTCTATCAAACCAACTTGTTTTTTACCAGATACTCTGCAATTTGAACAGCATTAGTTGCTGCTCCTTTTCGTAAGTTATCAGAGACAATCCACATATTTAATGTATTAGGTTGTGAGTAATCCCGTCTAATTCTGCCCACAAAAACCTCATCTTTACCTTCAGCAAACATTGGCATTGGATAAGTAAACGTATCGATATTGTCTTGAACCTTAATTCCGGGTGTTTGAGCTAAAATCATTCGTATGTCATTTTCTTCAAAATCATTGTTAAACTCAATATTTACACTTTCGCTATGGCCACCAACCACCGGAATTCTAACCGCAGTTGCGGTTAATTTAAAAGAGGAATCGCCCATAATTTTTAAGGGTTCTTTTACCAATTTCATTTCTTCTTTAGTATAACCATTATCTTCAAAAACATCACATTGAGGTATAGCATTTCTGTGAATTTGGTATTTATAAGCCATTTCTCCTTTTACACCAATATATTCATTCTCTAACTGTTTAACCGCTTTAACTCCGGTGCCTGTTACCGATTGATAGGTTGAAACCACTACTCT
>JAMPYA010000039.1 GCA_023700885.1 Flavobacteriaceae bacterium | reverse complement strand
TATCCAGTTATTGCAATCAACCCCAATAATCCGACAAAAGAGCCAAAAGATAGTTATGAATTAATGAAAGTTAGAGCCCAAGAAAAAGGATTTACTTTTCCGTATTTATTGGATGAAGGTCAGAAAATTTATCCTCAATATGGAGCCACCAGAACTCCACATATTTTCATTCTAAAAAAGGAAAAAGGAAATCTTATGGTTTCATATATCGGAGCCATTGATGATAATTACAAAGATGCGACACGGGCAAAAGTAAAATACGTAGAGGATGCTGTTGATGCCCTTCTAAAAGGAGAAAAACCGGCAATAACAGAAACTAAAGCTTTAGGTTGTTCAATTAAAGTATAATTTTAACAGCTAAAACGATTTCGCATTTCTTCATAAATTATTAAAGTAAAACTTATAATTTATCGGTAATTTTACAACTTAAGAAAAATAAATAAATATGATTTTAATAGCCGATGGTGGCTCTACCAAAGCAGATTGGATTGCAATTGATTCCACCTCAAAAGATGAATTGTTTAGAGTAAGAACAATGGGTTTAAACCCAGAAATGACCTCATCCGAAGATTTAAAAAATAGAGTTTTAAACACTTATCAGTTAGTTCAATATAAAGATAAAGTAAAGAAAGTCTATTTTTATGGAGCAGGATGCGGTACACAAGTTGGAATTAAGATTCTTAAAAAAGTTTTTGAATCTATTTTTACCAATGCAGATATTCATGTTGATGAAGATATGCTGGCTGCTGTTTATGCAGCAACTGGTAAAAATCCGGCCATTGTTTGTATCATCGGAACAGGTTCTAACAGTTGTTATTTTGATGGAAAAATGATTCATCAAAATGTAGTTTCATTAGGATATATTTTGATGGATGAGGCTAGTGGCAATTATTTTGGTAAGCGATTAATTCGCGATTATTACTACAAAAAGATGCCTCAAAATATTGCTAAGAAATTTGAATCTAGTTTTAATGTTGATGCAGATTTTATTAAGAAAAACCTTTACAGAGAATCAGATCCAAATGCGTATTTAGCAACTTTTGCTAAGTTTATGTTAGAAAATAAAGAAGAGCCATACGTTCAAGCTTTAATGAAAAAAGGATTTGAGAAATTTTTTGAATATAGAATATTGCCCTACCAAAAAGATGTTGAAACTCCTATTTATTTTATTGGTTCCATTGCGCATTATTTTAGAGATATTTTAGAAAAAGTAGCTCAAAGTTATCAGTTAAGAATAACTGATGTTATTCAACGACCCATTGATAACCTAATTGAGTTTCACAAAACAAATGAGGTTTAAGAAAAAAATATTCTTTTTAGAAATTGTAAAGCTGTTGAATTTTCAACAGCTTTTTTATTTCAACAACTCTAAAACACGCTCTAAAGCCATACCTCTTGATCCTTTAATTAAAATGGTAGCGTTTTGAAAATTACTAGAATCAAACGTGTTTTTAAATTGATTAAAATCATTATATTGAAATGTGTTTTTAGTTTTAACAGTTGAAAAATGAGTTCCTACTAAATAAACTTGTTTAAAATTTAAATCAACAATCAAATCGGCAATGGCTTGATGTTCTTTTAAACTGTCATCACCCAGTTCAAACATATCGCCTAAAATAATAATTTTAGAATTTTCTTTAACCTGACTAAAGTTTTCTAAAGCCACTTTCATGCTACTCGGATTGGCATTATAAGCATCCATAAAAATAGTATTGGTTCCAATTTTCATTAACTGAGAGCGATTGTTAGAAGGAATATAATTTTCAATGGCAATTTTGATATCGATTTCTGGAATTTTAAAAAACATCCCAATAGTAATTGCTGCTGCTATATTGTTAATATTATAATTACCAACTAATTGACTCTGAATTTCTATGTTATTAAAACGAATCTTAACAAATGGATTAGCTTCTAAAAGTTCAATAAAATCTGAATTGACATCAAATGAAACTGTTTTAATTCCTAATGATTTCTCAAATTGAATATCGTCATCTAAATTAATAAATGCTAATCCGTTGGTTTTTCTTAAAAATTCATATAATTCTGATTTTCCTTTAATAACGCCTTCTACACCACCAAAACCTTCTAAATGTGCTTTTCCAAAATTGGTAATATAGCCATAATTAGGTTCAGCAATAGAACATAAAAATGCTATTTCTTTTCGATGGTTCGCACCCATTTCTATAATGGCAATTTCTGTATCTTTTGTAATAGAAAGTAAAGTTAACGGAACTCCAATATGATTATTTAAATTGCCTTTTGTAGCTGCGGTTTTGAATTTAGTTGATAAAACAGCGTTGATTAATTCTTTTGTTGTTGTTTTCCCGTTACTTCCAGTAAGAGAAATAATTGGAACATTTAACTGATTTCGATGATAATTTGCAAGTTTCTGCAAAGTTTCTAAAACATCATCTACCAAAATAATATTAGGATTTGATGGATATAGATCTTCATTAACTACTGCAAATGAGGCTCCCTTTTTTAAAGCATCTTCAGCAAATAAATTTGCATTGAAATTTTCACCTTTTAAAGCAAAAAAAATACTCTTATTTCTTATTGTTCGTGAGTCAGTATCAATAATTGGATTTGTTTGGAAAAGTTGATAGAGTTCTTGAATTTCCATGAGTAGTTTATAAAAAAACCCCAATGTTGTTTTTTTATTGGGGTTTTATGTTTTAATTTTTTTTATACTAAAGATTTATATTATAAGGTTTTCTTCTTTTATGAGTCATAGGACCTAATTTGTCCATTGCACATCTAAAACCTATATAGCTTGCAGACATATATTCTGGTAAAAATCTACGTTGTGCTGGATCTAACCAATACTCTCTATCTTGCCACGAACCTCCTTTAAATACTCTTGCTTGATCACTGATTAAAGTATTTCGAATTTCTTTGTCGTATTCTTGTTGAATAAAACCACTTTCCCCAACTTCTTTTGGGAGTATGGGTGAGTTATACATTCGTGCTTGTTTAGGATCCACTTGATCTGCATCTTTATTATAAAATTTTGTAGATGCTAATTCACCATCTTTAGCGTCTTTATTATATGCTTTTTCATAATTATTACGCATAAAAGCGTCAGAATTAGTAATTGGTACATATCGAATACTTCCAGGAAGTTCTTTAGGAATTATTTTTCCGTTTTCTAATGTGTCATATTTAATATTGTTATAATCTACAACAACAACTTTTCCTTCTTCATTAATTAAGCGTTTATTAAAAATATTTCCACGGAAATAATTAAAGTCATTGGCATCATTATCAATAATTGGTCTGTATACATCTTGAACCCATTCAGCAACATTACCAGACATATCATACAATCCGAAAGCATTAGGAGGATATGATTTTACTTTAATGGAAATATCAGCACCATCATTACTCCAACCAGCAATACCGCTATAATCTCCTTTTCCTTGTTTAAAGTTTGCTAATTGGTCTCCTTGGAATTTTCTGTTTTTGTTACGTGTATATTTTCCTTCCCAAGCATATTTCTTTCGGCCTCTGGTATTATTGTATTCGCGTCCTTCTATTTCTGCTTTGGATGCGTATTCCCATTCAGCTTCAGTTGGAAGTCTAAAATCTGGTAACATAATACCATCAGATATTTTTACGTGTCTACCCGTAAAGCTCCCTTTTTCAGGACGAGCTTCGCCTTTAACTCTAGGTTTAACTTCTTTTAAACCTTTGCGGTATATAGACTCATCACCTTCATACAATAAAGTTGGACTTTCAGAATAAGCATCAGCATCAAATCTGTTTTTACCTTCAACTTGTTTTTCAGGGTCTCTATATAAGTTTTTAAGAACACCTTTTTGAATTAATATTTTTTCATTGACTACGTCTGTTCTCCATTTACAGTATTGATTTGCCTGAAGCCAACTTACTCCAACTACTGGGTAATCTGCATATGCAGGATGTCTTAAATAGTTTTCTGTTAATAATTCATTAGCTCCTAAAGTGTTTCTCCAAACTAAAGTATCAGGTAAAGCAGAAGTATAGATGTGTTTATAATTTTCTTCAGTTGGAGGAAAAACGCGTTCAACCCAATCTAAATAAAATAAATATTCAGCGTTAGTTACTTCAGTCTCATCCAAATAAAAAGATCTAATTTGAATTTTTGTAGGTGTTGTGTTCCAGTCAAATAGAACATCATCTTGTACGTGTCCCATCGTAAATGATCCTCCTTCAACTAAAATCATTCCTGGAGGGGCTTTTTCAGCTTTATAATTACCGTTTTTAGAAAAACCTGCAGCTCTGATATCTTTTTCACTCCATCCTGTCAAAGATGAATTCCCTTTAGAACGCTTGTTGCAGCTAGTTAATAAAAAGATAATTGACAATATAAACAGGAGTCTAATTCCTAAATTTTTCTTCATATAAACCATTATTAATAGGGTTTTAATAGTGTTGCAATTTACAATATAATTATTTTTAAACAAGTAAATATAATTAAAAAGTAGCTATATCATTACTGTTTCAAGATAATAACGATTGATTTTTTTCTTTATTATATGTAACCTTGTATTATCAACTAAAATAAGCAATAGGATAATACGTTATAGCAAGTATATGATAAAAAAGATAATCTTATATAATTTATTCGTTTTTTATGCATTGTTTCTAAATGCTCATGAGAAAAATAGTAAAAAAATTGAGTTATTGTGGCTTGAAAATCAAGAGTGGAGAATTGATAAAAACACTTTAATTAAATGGCCATTAATAGTGACCCAATTTGTTAATAAATATTTAACTACTTATTATTCAGTACAATGGGTTGTTGATTCTGATCTTAAAGTGAAGAATTATACAATCCAGAATATACATTATGAATCTTTTAATATTTTTAATCATCTAGATTTTAATGGAAATTAGTAAAAACCATCAATTAAACAATTTAAACAAATGGAAGATTGTTTCGGTCAATCAATTGGAATGGTTTAGACAATTTTAATGATAAAATAGGTAAAGGAGTTAACCTTTATAAATTGAAAGTTAAGTCTTTATTCTCTTTTAAAACTCTAGAAAAAAATAGAGAAATTAGTTATTCTTCAATAAAAAAATAGATATTTGTAATATAAACTTTGAAATTATGATCAGTAAGTTATATATAATATTTTTACTTTCATTTATATTAGTTTTTAAGGCATTTTCACAGGAAAGAGCTATCACAACTGCAGCTCCTTTTTTATTAATTGTTCCTGATGCGCGTGCTGGCGGAATGGGAGATATTGGTGTATCTACTGCTACCGATGTATATTCACAACATCACAATCCTGCGAAATATGCATTTAGTGAAGCACAATTTAATGTTGGTGTAAACTATACGCCTTGGATGCGCCAATTAATAAATGATGTATTCTTAGGTGGATTTACTTTTGCCAATCGTTTAAATGAACGTAGTGCTTGGGCAGCAAGTTTAAAGTATTTTACATTTGGAGAAATTCAACTTACCGATATTAATGGAAATCCTATTGCTATAGAAAAACCTAACGAATTAGCAATTGATGGGACCTATGCCATGAAGTTAAGTGACACTTATTCCATGGGAGTTACACTACGATACATAAGATCTGATTTTGCTTTAAAAGTGGAGAATTCTGAACTTAAAACTATCAATTCAATTGCTGTAGATATTTCTGGTTATTATCAGTCTAATGAAGATTATTATGGAGATTTCTCAGGAAAATGGAAAGGAGGATTCAATATTTCAAACATCGGGCCAAAAGTACGCTATACAGATGGCGGATCAGAAAATTTTATTCCAACAAATTTAAAAATTGGAGGTGGTTTTGATTTTATAATTGATGAATATAATACGATTTCAACCAACTTAGAATTTAATAAATTATTAGTGCCAACACCTCCTGTTAGAGATCCTCAAACAGGCGAAGTTATTGAAGGAAAAGAAGATAATGTTGCGTGGGTTAAAGGTATTTTCCAATCATTTAATGATGCTCCAGATGGTTTTTCTGAAGAATTAAAAGAATTTACCTGGGGATTGGGAACTGAATATCTTTATGATAAATCGTTTGCTTTAAGAGCCGGATATTTTAATGAAAATGATTTAAAAGGAGCTCGAAAATATTTCACTCTAGGAGCAGGATTCAAATTTAAAAGTAGTTCCATAGATATATCATATTTATTTAACTCATCTAATATTAATAATCCGTTAGAAAGCACATTGCGTTTTTCTCTGGCCTTTAATTTTGGAGATTTGTACGAAGGTTATTAAAATATAACAATTAAGATATTCAATGAAGAAAATAGAAATTTCAACCTTTTTAACTATATATGATTCGGTTAATGAGTTACCAACAGACGTCCAAGAACTAGTTAAATATGCCGCTGAAGCAAGAAAAACTGCTTATGCGCCGTATTCAAATTTTAAAGTAGGTGTTGCATTATTGCTAGAAAATGGAAAATTAATTTCAGGAAGTAATCAAGAAAATGCTGCATATCCATCAGGAATTTGTGCAGAAAGGGTAGCCATTTGGAAAGCGGCATCAGATTATCCAAATGTAAAAGTTCTTAAATTACTGATTACTGCAAGTTCTAATAATAAAATTGTTGATTCTCCTGTTTCTCCCTGTGGATCGTGTAGACAAACTCTGTTTGAATATGAAAGCAAACAAGATGAATTGATTGAAATTTATTTTATGGGTGAAACCGGTAAAATATTTAAAACAGATTCATTAAAAGATTTATTACCGCTTGCTTTCAGCAAAATATTGTTATAGAAAAATCAGAATTTTTTATTGTTTTAAATGATATTGATTGATGGAGTCATCATATAAACCAATGGCGATGCTATAATATTAAGAATTTCTTATAATATATTTGTTTTTAAACATTGATGTTTTGTTTAAATTTGTTAAGTATAAAATTTAAAATATGGCTATTTATTCAGTAATTACAGGTACAGGAAGTTATATTCCAACTATTTTAAAAACCAATGAAGATTTTTTAAATCATGAATTTCTAAATGAAGACGGTACTCCATTTGTGTATGATAATGCGACAATTATAGAAAAATTTCAGGCAATTACAGGAATTGAAGAAAGACGTTGGGCCTCTCATGAGTTAAATACATCCGACTTAGGGTTTTTAGCTGCCGAAAAGGCAATTAAAGATGCTAAAATTGATAAAGAAACAATAGATTATATTATTGTTGCTCATAATTTTGGTGATGTTAAAAGTGCTGCTATTCAAAGCGATATTTTACCCAGTTTAGCATCAAGAGTAAAACATAGATTAGAGATTGAAAACCCATATTGTGTTGCTTATGATATTTTATTTGGTTGTCCTGGATGGATAGAAGGGGTTATACAGTCACATGCTTTTATCCAATCAGGAATAGCAAAAAGATGTTTAGTTATTGGTGCAGAAACACTTTCTAGAGTACTTGATATGCATGACCGAGACTCTATGATATATTCTGATGGTGCCGGAGCATGTATTGTTGAAGCAGTCGAAAGTGAAACTCCTGTAGGAATAATGGCACATGCAACGCAAAGTCATACCATGGAAGAAGTTTATTATTTAAATTTTGGCAATTCATTTGATAAAACAGAAGATCCTGATGTGAGATATATTAAAATGAATGGAAGGAAAATTTATGAATATGCACTTACTAATGTTCCCTTAGCGATGAAGCATGCCATGGAAAAATGTAATGTTGATATACATGATGTAAAAAAAGTATTTATACATCAAGCAAACGAGAAAATGGATGAAGCCATTATTAAACGATTTTATCGATTGTTTAAGTCTCCTACACCAGATCATGTAATGCCAATGAGTATTCATAAACTTGGGAATAGCTCCGTTGCTACAGTTCCAACTTTATTTGATTTAGTGATAAAAGGACAGGTTGTTAATCAAGAAATTAATTCAGGCGATGTTATTATTTTAGCATCTGTAGGAGCAGGAATGAACATTAATGCTATTGTGTATAAATATCAGTAACATAGTTGCTGTTAATTAGATTATGTTCATTATGTTTCATGTTTCATGTTTCATGTTTCAAGTTTGACATTTTATAATGTTATATAATTCAAACATTCAACATTTTAACCTGTTACCCGAAGTCGATGGGAACTCTCAACATTCAAACATTTAAACATTTAATTTTTCAATTATTTAATCTTTTAATCATCTTATATAAATCTTTCTATCTAATTTAGCGAATAATAAAAATTTACCATGAATTATATTGAACATACAGGTAAGTATTTTGCAATGCTCAAACAAATATTTAGAAAACCTCAAAAGTGGATTATTTTTAAAGAATCCCTTTTTAGAGAAATGGAAGATATCGGTATTAACTCTATAGGAATTACTGCCTTTATATCTTTTTTCGTTGGTGGAGTTGTAGTAATACAAATGGCTTTAAATTTAGAAAATCCATTTATACCAAGATATTTAATTGGTTATGCAACTAGAATGTCATTAGTTTTAGAGTTTTCTCCAACGTTAATGTCTATTATTTTAGCAGGTAAAGTAGGTTCATATATAACATCAAGCATTGGAACAATGCGCGTTACCGAGCAAATTGATGCCCTAGAAGTAATGGGAGTTAACTCATTAAATTATTTAGTATTACCTAAAATTATTGCCTCTGTAGTTTTTTACCCTCTGTTAGTAACTTTAGGAATTTTCCTGGGAATTTATGGCGGAATGGTTGCAGGTGTACTTACTGATTTAATTTCAATGCCAGATTATATTACCGGATTACGTACAGATTTAGATCCTTTTCATTTTACCTACTCAATGATTAAAACAGTTGTTTTTGCCTTTGTAATTGCTACCATACCCGCCTATCACGGATATTATGTACATGGAGGTTCTTTAGAAGTTGGTAGAGCAGGTACAAAAGCAGTAGTGTGGACCAGTGTTGTTATTATTGTGCTGAATTATTTCTTAACACAAATGTTATTGAGCTAATGATTGAAGTTAAAAATATATACAAAGGATTTAACGGAGTTGAAATTTTAAAAGATGTTTCAGCCGTATTTGAAAATGGTAAAACAAGCTTGATTATAGGTCAGAGTGGCTCAGGTAAAACAGTATTTCTAAAATGTTTATTAGGCTTATTTGAAACTGAAAAAGGAATTATTTCTTTTGATGGTAGAAATTACGCTGAACTTGGTATTAAAGTAAGAAGAAAATTAAGAGAAGAAATAGGAATGGTTTTCCAAGGTAGCGCATTATACGATTCCTTAACAGTAGAACAAAATGTGATGTTTCCAATAAAGATGTTTAAAAATAGTTCTCAAAAGGAAATGTTAATTCGTGTAAACGAAGTATTAGAGCGTGTTAATCTTGAGAAATCAAATAAAAAATATCCATCTGAATTGTCTGGCGGGATGAAAAAAAGAGTAGCCATTGCTCGCGCAATTGTAATGAATCCAAAATATCTTTTTTGCGATGAGCCAAATTCAGGTTTAGATCCTCAAACATCCACTCTTATTGATAATTTAATTCATGAAATTACCGTTGAAAACAACATTACAACTATAATTAATTCTCATGATATGAATTCTGTAATGGAAATTGGTGATAAAATTATTTTATTAAAAGATGGTTACAAAGTATGGGATGGGACTAAAGATGAAGTCTTTTATACCGATAATGAAGCAGTTACGTCTTTTGTTTATTCATCAAATTTATTTAAAAAGGTAAGAGAAGTATACACCGGAAATATTAAATTATAAAATTGGTTTGTATAAATAAATAATACTACTATATTTGCACCCTCAAAAAGGGATTGACCGGTTAGCTCAGTCGGTAGAGCACAACACTTTTAATGTTGGGGTCCTGGGTTCGAGCCCCAGACCGGTCACAAAAAAAGCTTCTAGGAAGCTTTTTTTTATTCTTTACGAATCTGTAAATTTTTCATCTCTAATCTTGCTTGAAGCCATTCTGATAACTTTTGATGTTGTTGATTAGTACCTCTTGTATGATGATTCCATTTTATGGTAAGAATAGGTATTGTATCAATTTGCTTAAAATTAGAAGTAATTTGATTTGTGAAAGTTATTTTTGAAACATTTGGGTAATTAATTTTAACTTCTGTTCCTATTTTATCTATGGCTATTTGACTTGAATATAATTTAGTCAGATCCTTTTCAAGCAATCTAATTTTATCTTCTTTTTCTCTAATTGTTTCTTCCTGCGTAAAAATGATATTCTGATTTTTAGAATATAATTTAGTTAAATTTTGAATTTGTAGTTTCATTTCTACATCTTCTTTATTTTGTTGAACAATTAAATTAGTATTATCTAATCCAAAATCTGACATGGCTTTTTTTAACTCTATAATTTTATCTCCTGAAAGCGTTTCGCCAAAAACAAATAATTTTATTTGCTTTTTATCAAAATTAATGGTCTTTTCATCATCATCCCCAATTAAATGAATGCCATTTTCTTCAACAAAATGAATAAAATCTTTTCCATTTTTTTTAAATTGATTTTCTATATACAAATTATAAAACATATAGGAGCTTGGTAAAAGAATTAATAGAGCTACAAATGATGCTAATTGTGCAATTCTTTTTCTTTTTACAGAATCTATATATTTTACAACTGGAAATTTTAAGAATTTAACAACTACAAAGGTTGCAATTGCTATAAAAACTGTATTTATTGAAAATAAAAATATAGCACCTCCAAAATAATCAATTCTACCAGTTGCTAATCCAAATCCAGCGGTACAAAGTGGTGGCATAAGTGCTGTAGCAATGGCAATGCCAGCAATTGTGTTAGTCATTTCCTTATTTCTGCTCAATGCTACAATTAATGCCAAACCACCCGATAATGCTATGAGAACATCTCTTATATCAGGATAAGTTCTTGCTTTTAATTCTGGAGTTACATCTTGAAAAACAGGGATACTAAAAAATAAAAATGAAGTTAACAGACTTAAACCAACCATTACTCCTAAGTTGATTAATGATTTTTTTAAAGTATCTATATCATTTATTCCAATGGAAAGCCCAACACCTAAAATAGGACCCATTAAAGGAGAAACTAACATAGCTCCAATTACAACAGCTGTAGAGCTTATGTTTAGTCCAATAGAGGCAATTACAATTGAAAAAATTAACACCCAAGCTACTTGCCCTTTCATAGGTATACTTTCTTTGATTCGCTCTATGGTCTCCTTTTGATTTGTAGAATGCGCTATATCAAAAATTTCTATTAAAAAGGTTTTAGCTCCCTCTATAGTTGATTGGAAATCTTTCTTAATTTGATTTTTAGAATCTATTTTTGAATTTGTTTCAGCTTGTTTGGATTGTTGATTCTCTTTGTTTACCATGTGCAAAAAATTTAAATGTAATCAGGTCCGAAACTATTTTTTACTTCGCTTGTAATTTGCTTAATATCTTGTTCTTGATGTTTTGGACAAATTAAAATTACATCATCATTTTCAATAACAATATAATCATTTAATCCTTGAATAACTACTTTTTTATGTTTTGCCGTTTTAATCATATTGTTAGAAGAATCTCTGATAATAACATCACCTCCAATTATGGCATTTTGATGATTATCTTTATCGAGTTTTTCATAAAGTGATCCCCAAGTTCCTAAATCATTCCAGCCAAAATCAACAGCTAAGACATATGAATTCTCTGCTTTTTCCATAATTCCATAATCAATAGAAATATTTTCAGCTTTTTCATAATTATCCTTTATAAAATTACCTTCATCTTTTGTGTTCCATATTGCATTACCTTTTTCAAATAAAAGTTTCATTATTGGCAAATTTTTATCAAAAGAACTTAAGATGCTTTTGGTACTCCAAATAAAAATTCCTGCGTTCCATAAATACGCTCCACTATTTACAAATTTAATAGCATTATCTAGGTTAGGTTTTTCTGTAAATTGTTTAATTTTTTTGATTGATTTTTCAGATTTTTCAAAATTAATATACCCATAACCTGTATTTGGAGCAGATGGTTTTATGCCAAGAGTCATAAGAATATCTTCTTTTTCACAAGCATCAAATGCTTGTTTAATATTGTTGACAAACTCATTTTCATTCTCAATCCAATGATCAGAAGGAGCAACAATCATAACGGCATTCGGATTTGTCTTGTGCATTTTTGAAGCAGCATAAATAATACATGGAGCCGTATTTCTCATAACAGGCTCTAATAAAACCTGATTTTTAGATATAAAGGGGAGCTGTTTAAAAACTAAATCTTCATATTGTGCATTGGTGGCAATTAAAATATTAGAAGCAGGTATAATTTTTTCTAATCTATTAAAAGTTCTTTGTAATAAAGATTCTCCTGTTCCTAACATATCATGAAACTGCTTAGGAAAATTTTGTGTGCTTACAGGCCAAAAACGACTTCCAACTCCGCCAGCCATAATTAATGCGTAATAATTATTGTTCATTTAAATTTTATTATTTAATAATATTTTTAACTACTTCTACTTCAACATTTGGATTGAATAAATAGTTTCTTTTAGATTTTAACTCAACACACTCAATACGAACTCTTCTTTTACGACCTTTTTTAAATATATTTTCTTTGAAATAAAATAAACTACCCAGTGGTAATTCAAAAATATAATTTTTGCCAATTGGTTTGGTACATTGTTTTAATGCAAGAGCTAGTTTTATGTCACTGTCTGTACTTGCTTTTGGATTTTTAATATAATTTGCAATTAAAGGCAATAACTCATTTGGAAAAACTTCTGGATTGATAAATGGCAATGTTAAATGTTTAAAAGTACTTTTCCATTCTTTTCCATGAGGTTTTGATTTTGGATTGTTTGTAAACACAATAAAATGAGCCATTTCATGTAAAAGTGTTATTAAAAATTGAAACTTATTTAAATTATTATTTAAAGAAATTTGATAATTTCCATCTGGCAATCTTCTAAAATCACCATGTTTTGTAATGCGTTGTTTAACAATCTTTAAAGTAAAAGAATGTTGCCTAAGGAGCTCATTTATTTGGGGTAATGAAGCTGCTGGTATATAATTTTGGAGTGCGTTATTCATGAGTTAAATTTAAGGAGTTGTGCTAGAAACTTGCAAAACTTTACCATTAAAATATTTGTTTCCTTTTAGTGAAAATTCACCTATATAATGTGCCATTTCTTCCGCATTTACCAGAGCTTTGTATTTTGGAAAAGCTTCTTTTAGCATTTCAGTTTGAACCGCTCCAAGTGCTAATACATTAAAAGAAATGCCAGATTTGCTATATTCCTCAGCCAATAATTCTGTCAAAGTTATCAAGGCTCCTTTAGAAGAAGTATATGCTGATAAACCGGCAAACTTTAAACTATTTTGGATACCGCCCATACTGCTAATAGTTACAACATGACTTCCTTTTTTTAAAAAAGGGATTAATAAGCGAGTTAATTCGGCAACTGCAAAAACATTAACTTTATATATATCTATGAAATCGGCAGTAGTGGTTTTAAAAAAAGGTTTGTTAAGTAATTTTCCCGCATTATGAATTACAATGTCTACCTGTGTCCAAGTTTTTTCAATATATATTTTTAAAGCTTTTAAATCTTTTTCGTTAGTAATATCAGCTTTAAATGGAGTAACATTTGTCATTTTTAATTGAGTAATTGTTTCAACATTTCTGGCAATGGCAATGATTTGATACTGAGGATTAGAAAAGTATTTTACCAACTCAAAACCAATCCCTCTACTACAACCGGTAATAATAATATTCTTCATAAATGTCGTGTTTTTAGCTTTAAATTTGGAGGATGGTTAAAAATAAGAAATAAACTACAGATAACTATTTATTTTATTGAAAATTTATATGTTGATAAGCACCTAAATCAGGCGATGTCGTTCTGTCAACGCCTAAAATATCTTGCGGAACTATTAATGCTTTAGATAGATTTCCTTTTTGAATTCCTGATGATAATTTCCCAATAATTAATTGGTTTAACTTTGTGTTTTTAAAATCTGGAGTTAGATTAAATAAGTTTTGAGTATAATTTGATGAGTTAGTGAATTGATATTGTGGTTTAGAACTATAGATGTTGTTATAATCATCAAATAAAATAAGGTTATTTTGAAAGTTGAAATTAAAATCAGCTCCTTCAACTTTGTCTAAAATTAATTCAATTCTACTATTACCGTATATAATAGAATTAGAAAAATTAGCTTGTTTTAAATTTTTAGGAACTGTAATTTGTTTGTTTCCTTCAGCATAACTGTAAAAATTATTGATTAATACAGTAGGAAATTGTCGTAAACTAATATTCCAGTAATTGGCAAATGTGCAATGAATAAAGTTATAAGTACCCCCCATTGTGCATGCTAAAGATGAAAATCCAGCATTATTGATAACTAAATTACTGCCATAAATATTGGTTTCTCTAGCTAATATGCCATAGTTAGAATGATTATAAATCTCTGTATTTTGAATTTTTAAAGTAGGAGCAACGGTGCTTCCAATTGAGTCAATTAAGATTCCAATGGTTCCGTTTTTAATCAGTGTATTTTTTATTTCATGATTTTTACTTCCTGCACGTAACCAAATTGCGCCCCATTGTCCAGGAATATTTTCAAAATAAGGCTCTAAACGGTCGCCTTCAATTTGCACTTTATTTTGAAGTGTACCATTTATTTTTAGCGTTCCATTTTTACTTACAATTAATCCGGAATTACTGTGAAAATGGATTTTAGCTCCGGCTTCAATAGTCAGCGTTTTATTTTCTGGAACTGCGCAATAACCATAAATTACATATGGTTTTGTATGAGTCCATGTAGTATTATCAGCTAAATAAAATCCATTAATTTTAATGTCATCACCATCAATATCTCTTCCTAGTGAAATTGTTTCAATAATTCCGTCTAAATTTTTTGAAGGAAAAAGAAAATGTGCATCTTGTACAAGAGTAACTAATTTCACATCTTTTATAAAAGAATTTCCTTTAAATATAATTGAATCTGTGTAAATCGGATTAGTAACTTTGGAGTAATCTATTGTAGCTTCAATAAAAATATATAAACTGTCTTTTGACTTGATTTCAACATTTTGAAAAATTTTACCAGATTTACCATCAACATTTAAACGATAAAAGGAGTTTAAACCTTTACCTAATTTTATGGATGGAATAAATGTATTTTGATTGCTGTTATTATAAACTTTTAAACGATAAGTACTTGAGCTTTTGTTTGAAAAAATAGTGTCTAAAAAAACAGTGTCTTTAGAAAAAGTAAGATTGCCTTCACTTTCTATTAAATCAAAATCTTTTCGGCAAGCGCTAAAAACTATTGTTATAAGAAAGGCTAAAAGGAGTATTTTTTTCATAAAAAAAGTTCACCAAAGTCATGCGATTTACCTATAAAAATAGTATAATTACTCTTTCTTTTTCAGTTTAATT
>JAMPYA010000038.1 GCA_023700885.1 Flavobacteriaceae bacterium | reverse complement strand
TTAGTAAGAACTTCAATTGTAATATAGTTTTTATACTTGGCCAATATTAATTGTGTTTGTAATTCATAAAGTGATCCAAGGCTCATTTCTAAAAATCTATTAAAATCTTTAAGAGAAGTTCTACTTGAGCCTTCAGCAATATTTGAAGGAACAGACACTACACATCTGTTTATTTGAGAAGTTAAATTATAAACTTCAAAACTGGTGAAATTTGTTGTTAATTTAAAAACATCATCAAATAATTCCATAGATTTTTGCCAAATGAGCATTTTTTTTAAAATTGTGCCTTCCCATAAATTACTTTATCTTTTATCTTGTATCTTTTATCTTTTATCTCAAACTCTGTTTAATACTTCAACCACTTGTATAAATCTTTATAAGTAGGTTTTTTACCATACATCAAAATTCCGATTCTGTATATTTTTGAAGCAAACCAAATCATAAAGATAAAGGTTATTATTAAAATACTCATTGATATTAAAATTTCCCACCACGGCACGCCAAACGGAATACGCATTAACATTACTATTGGTGATGTAAATGGAATATGTGAAAATACGACTGAAACCGGACCATGCGGGTCATTTAAAACTGTTGCAAAACCTACATAAATTCCTAAAATTAAAGGCATTATTACAGGCATCATAAATTGTTGTGTATCTGTTTCATTATCAACAGCTGCTCCAATTGCTGCATATAATGAACTGTATAAAAGAAATCCACCAATAAAATAAAAGATATATAATAATATTATGGTAAGTAAAGGTAATTTCATGAATTCCATAAAAACCAACTGCATTTGACCTGTTGATTCTGTCATCGTTGCCATTTGGTCAGCCGTCATAGAAGCTCTGTCAGCTGCTAAATTGACATCAAAAAATGCAGCCAGAAAGAAGAAAATTCCGGCAATAACCACAATCCAAACAATAAATTGAAGCAAGCCTGCTAGAGCAGTTCCTAATACTTTTCCCATCATCAACTGAAAAGGTTTAACAGATGAAATAATAACTTCAACAATTCTACTTGTTTTTTCTTCTATCACACTTCTCATCACCATAGTACCATATATTATGATGAATAACATGATAAAATATCCTGCAATTGAGCCAACAGCTGCCTTCATTTCATTTACAAATTTTGAACGAGCTTCACCCGTAAAATTGCTCAATTTTAAATCTACCTTAAATTTAGATTGTTCAATTTGATCAGGAGCAATTCCCATTTCTTCTAGTTTGATAATTGCCAAACGATTTTCTACTCTACGCTCCATATTTCTGACTATAGAACTATTAGGAGATTCACTTGAAAAAAATTGTAATTGTTGTGCAATTTGATTTAAACTATCTTTTTTTGGAATGTATAATAAGCCATATACATTTGCTTTTGCAGCTTCAACTTTAGCTGAATCAATATTAAAACCACTAAAATCTAAAAAAGAAATTTCTTCACTTGATTCAAAATCTTCTGATGTAAACAATTGTGATTCGTCTACATAAGCTACAACTTTAGCTTCATTATTATTCATTTTTCCTAAAAAAACAATTAAAGCTGTAAATCCAATTATTAAAAGGGGACTTAAAAAAGTCATAATAATAAAAGTCTTGTTTCTAACTTTTGCTAAAAACTCACGTTGGATAATTAATGCTAACTTATTCATCTTAATTTTCTTGAACTGCTTTAATAAAAATTTCATTAACTGTTGGAACAACCTCTACAAAATGATTAACCGTTGCCTTTTGCATTAATACATTTAAAAGATTGTTTTGCGAATAATTTTCTGGAAGCTTAATAGTCATTTTTAAATCATTATTAAATGATTTAAACTGAGAATATTTCACTTCAAATTGCGCTGATAATTGTTTAAAAATTAAATCATTGTTTTCAGTTTGTAATCCAATTTCAAATAAATTAGATTTATATTTTTTCTTTATTTCATTAATATTTCCCTCTAAAATTAAATTAGATTTGTTGATTAATGCAATATAATCGCATAGTTCTTCAACTGATTCCATTCTATGCGTAGAAAAAATAATAGTAGTACCTTGCTCTTTTAAGGCTAAAATTTCATCCTTAATAATATTAGCGTTAACTGGGTCAAAACCACTAAACGGTTCATCTAAAATTAACAACTTTGGTTGATGTAAAACCGTCACAATAAATTGTAATTTTTGAGCCATTCCTTTTGAAAGTTCTTCAACTTTTTTGTTCCACCAACTTTCAATTTCAAATTTTTCCATCCAAAACTTAAGTCTTTTTAAAGCTTCTTGTTTTGATAATCCTTTTAATTGCGCTAAATACAAAGCTTGCTCTCCCACTTTCATCGATTTATACAAACCGCGTTCTTCTGGTAAATAACCTAATTGAGCAACATCGTTTGGATGTAATTTTCTACCATCAAAATAAATTTCACCAGCATCTGGCAAAGTAATTTGATTAATAATTCGAATTAGTGTTGTTTTTCCGGCTCCGTTTGGTCCTAATAATCCAAATATAGATCCTTTTTCAACTTCTAAAGTTACATTATTGAGTGCCTTAAAGTTACCAAAAGATTTATCAACTTTATTTACTGATAAAATAGAATTCATTTAACTGTTTTTTTATTAATAGTTTAAAATAATAGTCGTAAATTAAGATCAAAAATAAGGATTTAATATTAATGTTGAATTTAATAATTTTATTATGCGTGCATAATATATTTTTTTATATTTGTGTATGCAAAAAAAAGAAATTACAATTGATCATGCCCTAAGAGCCACTTGGCAAGCTGTTGCAAAAATGTATAATGAGCAAGCAGCTAAGCATGATAGTACTATGGCAACTGCATTTGTTTTACTGAGTATTGATTACGAAAACGGAACTCCTTCTACCTCTTTAGGACCACTTATGGGTATGGAATCTACCAGTTTATCTCGTATCTTAAAAAGCATGGAAGATAAAGGCGTCATCTATAGAGAAGCAAATCCTAATGACAAAAGAGGTGTATTAATCAAATTAACTGATTTTGGTAAGGAAAAAAGAGATATATCTAAACTGACAGTAAAAAAATTTAATGAAGTCATTAGACAACATATCTCAGAAGAAAAGATCAATCATTTTTTTGAAGTAATTGAAGTCATTATGAATCAAATAGATAAAAAACAAATCTTTAATAATAGTTAATAAATACAACAATATTAAATAATGGAAAAAAGGAGAATTAAAAAAGTAGCAATTATTGGATCCGGAATTATGGGATCAGGAATTGCCTGTCACTTTGCCAATATTGGTGTAGAAGTTTTACTTTTAGACATCGTTCCAAGAGAATTGAATGATGCCGAAAAAGCCAAAGGCCTCACACTAGAAAGCAAAGCAGTTAGAAACAGATTAGTTAATGAAAGCTTAACTGCTTCTTTAAAATCTAAACCATCACCAATTTATGATCAAAAATTTGCATCTCGTATTTCAACAGGAAACATAGAAGACGATTTATCAAAAATTAAAGATGTTGATTGGATTATTGAAGTTGTTGTAGAACGTTTGGACATCAAAAAACAGGTATTTGATAATATTGAAAAATACCGAAAACCCGGTACTTTAATAACTTCTAACACTTCCGGAATTCCAATTCAGTTTATGAATGAAGGAAGATCTGAAGATTTTCAAAAACATTTTGCAGTAACCCACTTTTTCAATCCGCCACGTTATTTAAAATTATTCGAGGTGGTTCCCGGTCCAAATTGCAAAGCAGAAGTGACTGACTTCTTAATGATGTATGGCGAGAAATTCTTGGGAAAAACTTCCGTTTTAGCTAAAGACACACCAGCATTTATTGGAAATCGCATTGGTATTTTTGGAATTATGAGTCTTTTTCATATTGTAAAAGATTTAGGATTAACTGTTGAGGAAGTTGATAAATTAACAGGTCCGGTAATAGGAAGACCAAAATCTGCCACTTTCCGAACAGTTGATGTTGTTGGTTTAGATACTTTAGTTCATACATCAAATGGTGTTTATAATAATGCTAAAGATGATGAAATGCACGACACCTTTAAAATTCCTGATTTTGTTCAAACTATGATGGATAATAAATGGTTAGGAAGCAAAACCGGTCAAGGATTTTTCAAAAAAGATAAAGGAAGTAGAGATATTTTAGTGCTAGATTTAAATACTTTAGAATATCGTCCATCTAAAAAAGTAAGTTTTGCAACTTTAGAAATGACAAAATCTGTTGATAAAGTAATAGATCGTTTTAAAGTTTTAGTTAAAGGAAAAGATAAAGCCGGAGCATTTTATCGCAAAACAATTTCTTCAATGTTTCAATATGTTTCAAATCGAATTCCGGAAATATCAGATGAATTATATCGTATTGATGACGCTATGAAAGCAGGATTTGGATGGGAACACGGGCCATTTCAAATTTGGGATGCGATAGGTGTTGAAAAAGGAATTGAAATGATGAAAGCTGAAGGTTTCACTCCAAATGTTTGGATAACTGAAATGTTAGCAGCTGGAAATTCTTCTTTCTATTCCGTTAAAAATGGAGCTAATTATTACTATGATATTCCTTCAAAATCACAAGCTAAAATTCCGGGACAAGATAGCTTTATCATCTTAGACAATATTCGCGAAGCTAAAACAATTTGGAAAAATCAAGATGCCAGTATTCAACATTTAGGCGACGGAGTTTTAAATGTAGAATTCCAATCTAAAATGAACACTCTAGGAGGTGGCGTTTTACAAGCCATCAACAAAGGAATTGATTTAGCCGAAAACGAATATGAAGCTGTTATTTTAGGCAATCAAGGTCCAAATTTCTCAGTTGGAGCCAACTTAGCCATGGCATTTATGATGGCTGTAGAGCAAGAATATGACGAACTAAACTTTAGCGTAAAATATTTTCAAGATACCGTAATGAGATTACGTTATTCAAGCATACCAACAATTGTTGCTCCTCACGGATTCACTTTTGGGGGCGCTTGTGAAATGAGTATGCATGCAGATAAAGTTGTTGCAGCAGCAGAAACCTATATAGGATTAGTAGAATTTGGCGTTGGTATCATTCCGGGAGGTGCTGGTTCTAAAGAAATGGCATTAAGAGCCTCTGAAGGATTATTAAAAGACGACGTAAAACTTAATAAACTACGTGATTATTTTATCAATGTAGCTACTGCAAAAGTGGCAACTTCAGCACATGAAGCCTTTGATTTAGGTTTCTTCCAACAGCATAAAGACCTAGTGGTTGTTAGTAAAGAACGTCAATTAGCAACAGCTAAACGTCATGCAATTCAAATGTTAGAAGATGGCTATACACAACCTGTTCCTAAAAAAGCCTTAGTATACGGACAACAAGCTTTAGGAATGTTTTTAGTAGGAACAGATAGTTTAGAGAAAGGAAAATATGCTTCTGAGCACGATAAGAAAATCGCCAATAAATTAGGATATATAATGGCAGGTGGAGATTTATCAGAACCAACTTACGTTTCTGAACAATACTTACTCGATTTAGAAAGAGAAGCAATCATGTCATTATTTACGGAAAGAAAAACTTTAGAACGTATTGAACACATGTTAAAAACCGGTAAACCTTTAAGAAATTAAATCCCCACTAAATCTCCCCAAAGGGGAGACATAATTAATAAAATGAAATATAACTTAAACAAATAACCCACAAAATCCCCTCTCCTTAGGAGAGGGTTAGGGAGAGGATATGAAAACAGCATATATAGTAAAAGGATACAGAACCGCCGTTGGAAAAGCACCAAAAGGAGTTTTTAGGTTTAAAAGACCCGATGAATTAGCGGCAGAAACAATTGAATACTTATTACAACAAGTCCCTCAATTAGACAAAACTAGAATTGATGATGTTATTGTAGGAAATGCAATGCCAGAAGCTGAGCAAGGTTTAAATATGGGTAGATTAATTTCTTTGATGGGATTAAAAATTGAAGATGTCCCTGGTGTTACTGTAAATAGATATTGTGCATCAGGTGTAGAAACAATTGCTATTGGCGCTGCCAAAATCCAAACCGGAATGGCAGATTGTATTATTGCAGGTGGTGTAGAAAGCATGAGTTATATCCCAATGGGAGGCTACAGACCAGTACCTAATTATGAATTAGCCAAACAAGGTCATGAAGATTATTATTGGGGAATGGGTTTAACTGCAGAAGCAGTAGCAAATCAATATAAAGTTTCTCGTGAAGATCAAGATGAATTTGCATTTAACTCACATCAAAAAGCGATAAAAGCAATAGAAAATAATATATTTTCAAGAGATATTGTACCTATTACTGTTGAGCAAATTTATTTGGATGAAAGCGGAAAGAAAAAAACTAAAAATTACCAAGTTACTGTTGATGAAGGCCCAAGGGAAGACACCACTTTAGCGGCATTAGCTAAACTACGTCCTGTTTTTGCTAATAATGGTACTGTTACAGCAGGTAATTCATCTCAAATGAGTGACGGAGCAGCATTTGTCCTAATTATGAGCGAAGAAATGGTAAAAGAACTAAATCTAGAACCAATTGCACGTTTGGTTTCATATGCAGCAGTTGGAGTTGAACCTAGAATTATGGGAATTGGACCTGTAAAAGCGGTTCCTAAAGCACTAAAACAAGCTGGCTTAAGATTAAATGATATCGATTTATTTGAATTAAATGAAGCATTTGCATCACAATCATTAGCAGTTATGCGAGAACTTGATATCGATCAAACAAAAGTAAATGTAAATGGTGGAGCCATTGCTTTAGGTCATCCACTTGGTTGTACTGGTGCAAAATTATCCGTTCAACTATTTAATGAAATGGAAAGAAGAAATAACAAATACGGAATTGTAACAATGTGTGTAGGTACCGGTCAAGGTGCTGCAGCAGTTTATGAACTATTAAAATAACAAAATAAACAAATGGAAAATACATTAAAAGGCGGTGAATTCATAATTAAAGAAACTAAAAGTGCAGATATCTTTATTACTGAAGAATTTACTGAAGAACAACAAATGATGAAAGAGGCAGTTACCGAATTTATTGATCGTGAAGTATGGCCTCTAAAAGAACGTTTTGAAAAGAAAGATTATGCTTTAACTAAAGAATTAATGGTAAAAGCAGGTGAACTAGGGTTTCTAGGCATTTCTGTACCTGAAAAATATAGCGGAATGGGAATGGGATTTGTTTCTACATTATTAGTTTGCGATTATATTTCTGGCGCAACAGGCTCATTGTCTACTGCATACGGAGCACATACCGGAATTGGAACTATGCCTATTCTTTTATATGGAAATGAAGAACAAAAACAAAAATATATCCCAAAATTAGCTACGGGTGAATGGTTCGGAGCTTATTGCTTAACAGAACCAGAAGCTGGTAGCGACGCCAATTCAGGTAAAACAAAGGCTGTTTTAACAGAAGATGGAAAACACTATCTTATAAGTGGACAAAAAATGTGGATTAGCAATGCAGGATTCTGTAGCGTGATGATTGTATTTGCCCGAATAGAAAATGATAAAAATATTACTGCTTTTATAGTTGAATATGATCCAGAGAATATTAATGGAATTGTTTTAGGCGAAGAAGAAAATAAATTAGGTATTCACTCTTCATCAACGCGTCAAATATTTTACAATGAAACGAAAGTCCCAGTTGAAAATATGTTAGGGGGTCGTGGCGATGGATTTAAAATTGCTTTAAATTCTCTTAATGTTGGCCGAATTAAATTAGCCTCAGGTTGCCTAGATGCACAACGTAGAGTTATTACAGAAGCTGTAAAATACGCTAACGAACGCATACAATTTAAAACACCTATTGCACAATTTGGCGCTATTAAATACAAATTGGCTGAGATGTCTACTAAAATTTATGTTAGCGAAAGTGCAACCTACAGAGCAGGAAAAGATATCCAAAATAAAATTGACGCTTTATTAGCAGAAGGAAAAGCACATCAAGATGCCGAATTAGAAGGTGTTGAAGAATTTGCAATAGAATGTGCTTTATTAAAAGTATATGTATCAGAAGCTGTTCAATATACATCTGATGAAGGAATTCAAATCTTTGGTGGTATGGGATTCTCTAAAGATACTCCAATGGAATCTGCTTGGAGAGATGCACGCATACCAAGAATTTATGAAGGAACTAATGAAATAAATCGATTATTAACTGTTGGAATGTTGTTGAAAAAAGCTTTTAAAGGTGAATTAGATTTAATGACACCTGCAATGGAAGTTGGAAATAGCTTATTAGGAATCCCATCTTTTGATACTCCAGATTATACGGTGCTTTTTGCAGAAGAAAAAGAAATGATTGCTAAATTGAAAAAAGCATTCTTAATGGTAGCAGGTAAAGCCGTTCAAACCTATGGAATGGAATTAGAAAAACAACAACAGCTTATTTTAGCTGCTGCTGAAATATTGATGGAAATATATATGGCAGAATCAACTATTTTGAAAACAGAAAAATTAGTTCAAATGACTTCTGAAAATGAGCATAAATCAAGAATTGCTATGGCTAAATTAAATTTATTTAATGCCGTTGAATTGTCATCTAAAAAAGGAAAAGAAGCAATTGCTTCATTTTCTGAAGGAGATGAACAACGTGTGATGTTAATGGGATTAAAAAGATTTACAAAATATACCAATTTACCAAATGTTATTGCACTTAGAAATGTCATTGCAGATGACGTTATTGCTGCAAACAAATATTGTTTTTAGATCTCGTTTTACATTAATTATAAAAATCCTGCAATTGCAGGATTTTTTATTTACTTATTTTTAATTTTATTGAATATAACTTAACAAAAAACGTTTTCGTTGTGTATTTTTCATAAATCATTCTTTTTTTTACTATTTTTTTGCATTTTTCGTAATTTATATTTTTGTAATTAAAAATTACTGCTTATCTTTGTACAAGAATTTGAAACTATAAAATTCGATGTTATGAAAACACTGGTTAAAACTAAAATTTTAGAAGGAAAATCAAAATTACACACTTTTGTATTTAGAAATTTTAAAAGCACCGCTTGGAACGAAAAAAGAAGATTTGGTTCTAGAGATAGCTTTATATTTAGTTAATTATTGACTGTAAAAGGTCAATCTTTATATTTCATTGTTGACTATTAATTATTTTTTAAAGTTTTGTTTGAATAAAAAAAGTGTCCGGTTTTACCGGACACTTTTGATTTATATACTTATTTTAAATTATTTCACTTCTTCAAAATCTACATCTTGAATATTGTCTGTTTTATCATCTGTAGACGTTTGAGTTTTCTCCTCTTGTGCTGGACCTTGGCTTTCTGCTTGAGCTTTATACATTTCTTCTGATGCTACTTTCCAAGCTTCGTTAATTTTTTCCATAGCTGGATCTATAATTGCAACATCTTTAGTTTCAAAAGCTTTTTTTAATTCCTCCAAAGCAGCTTCAATTGGTGCTTTTTTATCATCTGATAATTTATCTCCAAATTCTTTTAATTGTTTTTCGGTTTGGAAAATCATAGAATCTGCTGCATTAATTTTCTCTACCTTTTCACGAGCAGCTTTATCTGCTTCTGCATTTGCTTCAGCCTCAGCTCTCATTTTTTTAATTTCTTCCTCGGTCAAACCTGAAGAAGCTTCAATTCTAATATCTTGTGATTTATTAGTTGCTTTATCGGTTGCAGTAACATGTATAATTCCGTTAGCATCAATATCAAAAGTAACTTCAATTTGAGGAACTCCTCTTTGAGCTGGCGGCAATCCGTCTAAATGAAAACGCCCTATGGTTTTATTATCGTGAGCCATAGCTCTTTCTCCTTGCAACACATGAATCTCTACTGAAGGTTGATTATCTGCAGCAGTTGAAAACACTTGAGATTTTTTGGTAGGTATCGTAGTATTTGCATCGATTAATTTAGTAAATACACTTCCCATTGTTTCAATACCTAATGATAAAGGTGTAACATCTAATAACAATACATCTTTTACATCACCTGCTAAAACTCCACCTTGTATAGCAGCTCCAATTGCAACTACCTCATCTGGATTTACACCTTTATGAGGCTCTTTTCCAAAGAATTTTTGAACTTCTTCTTGAATTCTAGGAATTCTTGTAGAACCTCCAACTAAAATAACTTCATCAATATCACCAGTAGATAAACCAGCATCTTTTAATGCTTTTTTAACAGGCTCCATTGAACGTTTAATTAAACTATCAGCTAATTGCTCAAATTTAGCTTTAGTCAATGTTTTAACTAAGTGTTTCGGACCGGAAGCAGTAGCCGTGATATAGGGAAGATTAATTTCTGTTTGAGAACTAGAAGAAAGTTCAATTTTTGCTTTTTCAGCAGCTTCTTTTAAACGTTGAAGAGCCATTGCATCAGATTTTAACTCAACTCCTTCTTCATTTTTAAATTCTGTTGCTAACCAATCAATGATTACTTGATCAAAATCATCACCACCTAAATGCGTATCTCCATTGGTTGAAAGCACTTCAAAAACACCATCACCAACTTCTAAAATAGAAATATCAAAAGTTCCACCACCTAAATCATAAACAGCAATTTTCTCGTCTTTTCCTTTTTTATCAATTCCGTAAGCTAGTGCAGCAGCAGTTGGTTCGTTAATAATTCTACGAACTTTTAAACCTGCAATTTCAGCAGCTTCTTTTGTAGCTTGACGTTGAGCATCATTAAAATATGCCGGAACTGTTACAACGGCCTCTGATACTGTAGTGCCTAAATAATCTTCTGCTGTTTTTTTCATTTTTTGCAAAACCATTGCTGAAATCTCTTGCGGAGAATAAAAACGACCATCGATATCTACACGTGGGGTATCATTATCTCCTTTAATTACTTTAAATGGAACTCTTGCTGCTTCTTTAGCCGACTCTGAATACTTATTTCCCATAAAACGCTTAATAGAATAAACAGTTTTTGTAGGATTAGTAACCGCTTGTCTTTTAGCAGGATCCCCCACTTTTCTTTCTCCACCTTCTACAAAAGCAACAATTGAAGGCGTTGTTCTTTTTCCTTCTGCATTAGGAATTACCACTGCTTCATTTCCTTCCATTACAGAAACACATGAGTTGGTTGTTCCTAAATCGATTCCAATAATTTTACTCATAATTATATATTTTTAATCTAATTTTTAAATTAATTTCAGGATTCAATAGTCAATCATTATGCCAAGCGAATTTTTAGCCTTTTTATTGTCAATTTTAGTTTTAATTATGACAATTTGACATTTACGTAACTTCATAAAAAATTTCTATTATACATTTTATAGGAAAAATTAGCAATACCTTATTAAAATAGAAAAGTTTAATGGTTTACTTGAGGTAAAAATGGATAAAAAATAAAAATATTTCTCTATTTATCGCGTAAAAACAAGTTTATCAGAAGTAGAAAGTGCATCATCAAAGGTATATTCTTCATAATCAAAACCTTTTAAGGCTTCAATTGTGTTAATATTATTTTCTATTATGTATCGAACCATTAATCCACGTGCTTTTTTGGCAAAAAAACCAATCATTTTAAGCTCTCCATTTTTATAATCCTTAAATTCTGGAGTTATGATCTCTTTTACTTTAAGTAATTTTTTATCAATGACCTTAAAATATTCATTACTTGCCAAATTGATTAGAAAATCGTTTTCTGTAAGTTCATTATTTAATTCACTTGTTACGTTTTTTTTCCAATATTGATACAAATCTTTATTAGTTCCAATTTTAAGTGAAGAACCCATTTCTAACCTATAGGGCTGAATTAAATCTAAAGGTTTTAAAATTCCGTATAAACCAGAAAGAATTCTTAATTTATCTTGTAAAATTTCTAGTTGATTTTGATTTAAACTATTAACATCTAATCCAACATATACATCACCTGTAAAAGCAAAAACTGCTTGTTTAGAATTAACTTTAGTATTTAAAGAAGTCCACTCCTGATTTCTAGTCCAATTTAACTCGGCTAACTTATCAGAAATACCCATTAATTCCATTAATTTTTTAGGCGATTTCTTTTTTAAAACTTCATTAATTTTTTTAGCTTGATCTAAAAACAAGGGTTTTGTAGCTTTATCAATATCGATTTTAGTTTCAAAATCCATTGATTTAGCTGGTGAAATCAGTATTTTAAACATATCCATTTTTAACTATTTTAAATCGTCCATTTTTTTCTGAAATTTCTCAACTAATTGTCCAACGTGAAATCCGTCCATTAAAGCGTGATGAACTTCAATTGAAAATGGCAGTAATAATTGATTGTTTTGTTGAAATCTTTTACCAAAAACAAATTTTGGAATTCCACTTTTTTCTCTGTCAATATTACGTGCATGTTTTATAGAGGTAAAAGAAATCCAAGGAACTGTGGAACCAAAAATTAAATCAATTTTATCCCAATGTTCTTCAAATATTTTTCCGCTTTTTAACTCATTAACAATTTTTTTACCTTTTTTATCAAAATCAAAAACACTCGTTTCATTTTTAAACAGTCCGAAAAAGAAAGAATTATCATCATTTAAAAAAGTAGATCCAATCTCAATAGCATCAAATTCGACTATATTTTCATCAACTATACGCAACCTGAATTCTGTTATTTCATTAGCTGCTTTCATTGAAAAATACAATACTGCCAGTGAAAATGACAACTTATTCTTTTTGCAAAAGGCATATAAATTTGTAACATCAACATTACATGTTAATCCAAAAAATGGATCATCAAAATTTTTAAAAAACTGATATTGAATTTTTCTATTCCAAGTATTTATATCAAAAGGTTTCATTATTCTTCTTTTTGATGAATGGTATAATTGCGCCATTTTTCAAGAACATCTATCATATCTTGTGGTAGTTCTGAATCAAAATTAAGCATTTCTTTAGTAAGCGGATGCCTAAATCCAAGTGTTTTAGCGTGTAACGCTTGTCGTGGCAACACTTTAAAACAATTCTCTACAAACTGTTTATATTTAGTAAAAGTAGTTCCTTTTAAAACTTGATCTCCACCATAGCGTTCATCATTAAATAAGGTATGACCAATATGTTTAAAATGTGCTCTAATTTGGTGTGTTCTCCCTGTTTCTAATCTGCATTCAACTAAAGTAACATAATTAAAGCGTTCAATAACTTTATAGTGCGTAACAGCGGGTTTACCATGTTCGCCATCAGGAAATACACTCATTTGAAGTCTGTTTTTTAAACTTCTACCTATATGACCTTCAATAGTTCCTTCATCCTTTTCAACATTTCCCCACACTAAAGCATTATAAACACGATGTGTTTTTTTATCAAAAAATTGTTTTGCTAAATGTGCCATTGTAAAATCTGATTTGGCAACTACTAACAATCCGCTGGTATCTTTATCTATTCTATGAACTAAACCGGGACGTTCATTAGAATTTTTTGGCAATTTTTCTATGTGATAAATTAATCCGTTAACTAAAGTTCCTGAATAATTTCCATGACCGGGATGAACTACCATTCCGGCAGGTTTATTAACTACAATTACTTCATCATCTTCAAAAACAATATCTAACGGAATATCTTCTGGAACTAATAAATTTTCATGTGGTGGATGTGCTAAAACTACACGAACAACATCAAATGGTTTTACTTTATAATTAGCTTTAACTGTTTGTTCATTTACTAAAACATTTCCCGCCTTAATAGCTTGCTGAATTTTATTTCGAGTAGCATTTTCGATGAAATTCATTAAAAATTTATCAACTCTCAAAGGATCCTGACCTTGTGTAGCGATATATTTATAATGTTCGTAAAGTTCTTCCTGTTCTTCTAATTCATCAAAATTCGATTCCTTCATCTTCTGTAACTGTCAAATTTGTACTGTCTTTTGTATTTCTTGGAATTCCGCCATCGCCTAAAATAAATTCTAATTTAGAATTTCTGGGTATTTTTTGACCCGCTTTCACTTCCTTTCCGTTATATAATAATCCGCGAACAACATCCAGCGCAATATCATCAACATAAGTTGGCTTATCACCTACTCTATAGCCTAAAGATAAAAGCAAAGCTGTTGCTTGCCGATTTGTTTTACCATAAAACTCTGGTATTGATATTAATTCATACGTTGAAGGATTCAATTTTAAATATATTTTTCGGTTTTCTTTTACAAAACTTCCGGCTGTTGGACTTTGTTCAATTACAGAGTTTCCGGGATATTCTGGATTATATTTAGTTGAATCTACTACTTCAAAACGCAAATCAAGATCCGTTAAAAGTTCTTCTACTTGACTCATTTCAACTCCAGATAAATCTGGAACTTCAATTTTTTGATAATGATTTGTTTTAAATTTCAACCAAAATAGCGCCACAATTACAAATAAAAACAGCGCAATTACAGCAATAAGTAACTGATTTAAAAACTCTTTACTTTTAAGAAAATGAATAAAACTCATAAATTTTTCAATGTTTTGAACAAAGATAACAAAGGATAAGATAGTTATTAGTATATTTTAATAAATTTGCTTTAAGCAAATATTCAATGATGAAAAAAAATGTAGCCATTATCATGGGCGGATACTCTTCTGAGGTACACATTTCACTCAAAAGTGGCGAAATGGTTTATAATAATATTGATAGAGCATTATATAATCCGTTTCGTGTTCATATTTTAACTGATAAATGGGTTTTATTGGATGAAAATAACAAAGAATATCCCATCAATAAGCAAGATTTTTCTGCAACTGTAAATGGAAATAAAATCAAATTTGAGGTGGTTTTTAATGCTATTCATGGAACGCCGGGAGAAGACGGAACTATTTTAGCTTATTTTAAATTGTTGGGAATTAGACATACCTCCGCTACTTTTTATCTGATGGCACTCACTTTTAACAAGCGCGATTGTTTAAGTGTTGCGAAATCTTACGGAGTTAAAACTGCCGTTTCCTATTATTTAAATAAAGGGGAAATGATTCATGAAACAGAAATCATTGAAAAAGTAGGATTACCTTGTTTTGTAAAACCAAATAATGCAGGTTCTAGTTTTGGTATTTCTAAAGTAAAAGCACAGCATCAATTAAAAGAAGCTATTGAAAAAGCATTTGCCGAAGATTCTGAAATCTTAATTGAATCATTTTTAGACGGAACAGAAGTTTCAGTTGGTGTTATTGAATACAACAATGAAGTCGTTGTATTGCCAATGACAGAAATTGTTTCTGAAAATGAATTCTTTGATTATGAAGCTAAATATTTAGGAAAATCACAAGAAATTACACCCGCCAGAATATCAAAAATTCAGCAAGAAAACACTGAAAAAATTGCTAAAAAATTATATCTTTCACTCAATATGAAAGGATTTACGCGTTCAGAATTTATATTAATTGGTGATGAACCTTATTTTTTAGAAATGAATACCGTTCCGGGCTTAACACAAGAAAGCATTTTACCTCAACAAGCTGCAAAAGCCGGAATTTCACAACAAGAATTATTTACCAATGCTATTGAAAT
>JAMPYA010000217.1 GCA_023700885.1 Flavobacteriaceae bacterium | reverse complement strand
TTTTTTTGCTTATGGACCTTATGTGCGTGAAATGAATATGTGGTCCAAAAATGTAAATGAACTCATTATCGTTGCTCCTCTGGAATTAAAAAATGCTACACCAATAGATTTAAGGTATACACATCAAAACATTGATTTTAGAAATGTTCCTTCTATTAAATTTACAACGCTAAAATCTACATTTCAATCAATCTTAGTATTGCCAAAAATAATATTGAGCATTTACCAAGCTATGAAGGCTGCCGATCATATTCATGTACGTTGTCCTGGAAATATGGGATTACTGGGATCTTTAGTACAAATTCTTTTTCCATCGAAACCAAAAACAGTCAAATACGCTGGCAACTGGGATTCTAAGTCCAAGCAACCGTGGACTTATCGTTTACAAAAATGGATTCTCAGTAATACCTTGTTAACTAAAAATATGCAAGTATTGGTGTATGGTGAGTGGCCAAAACAAACCAAAAATATCAAACCTTTTTTTACGGCTACTTATTCAGAAAAAGAATTGGAAGAGTTTTCAACAGTCATTCCCAGTAGTGATAAATTATACAGTAACAGTGAACAAAGTGAAGCTTTCTTTTTAAATAATAATGATAATTCTCATTTTAAAAATAATTTAAATGATGTACTCAAATTTATATACGTAGGAACTCTTACTAAAAATAAACGTCCGCTGTTGTGTGTAGAGGTGGTGCAACAACTCAAACAACAAGGATATAAAGTACAGTTAGAACTTTATGGTGAAGGACCCGAACGACATGAAATTGAAAATTATATACTCGATTATCATTTGCAAGAAGAGGTATTGTTAAAAGGAAATGTTTCTAAAGAGGAATTAAAATCAGCTTACCAATGCAGTCATTTTTTACTCTTTTTTTCACAATCTGAAGGATGGCCAAAAGCTGTGGCTGAGGCCATGTTTTGGGGTTGTATTCCTATAACTACAGCAGTTTCTTGTGTTCCGTATATGTTGGGAAATGAGACAAGAGGAGCGCTTGTAAAAGTAGATCAATTAGTCATTATTAAAGCTATTGAAAATTATGTAAACCATCCGGAAAAATATAAAGAACACACTCAACATGCCATGGACTGGTCAAGACAGTATACCCTTGAAAAGTTTGAAGAGGAAATTAAGAAATTATTGTAGTTGTTGAGTTATCTATTGTGGGTTCTCGGTTTGTCGTAAATTCTCTAATTAAATAATTAAAATATTTTATTTAAGCTCTTTAAAACTTTACAATAATTAATATCCCTTATAAAATAATATAGTATTGATTGTTTTCAGCACAATTTTAAAATCTAAAAGGATATTTCTTTCTTTTAGATAATATAAATCATAGCGCAATTTCATTTCTTGATCTTCAACCGTATTGGCATATGGATATTTAACCTGAGCCCATCCTGTTAACCCGGGCTTTATAACATGTCGTAAAGCATAATAGGGTAATTTTTCTTCTAACATAGATACAAATGCAGGTCTTTCTGGTCTCGGACCTATAAATCTCATATTACCTTTTAAAACATTATAAAATTGAGGTAATTCATCTATTCTGGTTTTTCTTAGAAATTTACCAAAAGGTGTAATGCGTAAATCATCTTTTGTAGCCCATAACGGCAATCCTTTTTCTGCTCCAACTATCATGGTTCTAAGTTTAAATAATTTAAATATTACTCCGTTTTTTCCGACTCTTTTTTGACTATAAAACAACGGACCTTTATTATAAAAGAGATTGATAATAAAAATAAAAGGAATCATTATAAATAATAATATTAGTCCGATTAAAGCAAAAATAACATCAAAAAATCTTATAAATTTGAGATAAATATGATTACTATTATACTTGCTAAAAGTAAAATAATCATAAAAAAAATCATTTAATCTAGACTTGGCAATTCTGTTGGTGAGTTGCTCTTCAAATTCATTATTAGAAATAACAACAATTCCTTTTTCAAATATTTTTAAAATAGAATTACTATAAGTTTGAAAGGAGTTTTTAATTGCTTTTCCACAAATGATAAGTGTCGATATTTTTTCATCATTTACAATTTTTTCTAAAAATGAATTATCTTTAGGATACCATTTAATCGCATCATTAATGGTGTTAATTTTTTCAGATGAAACATATCCAATAACTTTAAATTCGCTTGAATAGTTGGAAATAATTTCAATTAATAATTCTACATCTTGTTTTTCGCCAATAATTAATACTTTTTTTAAAAAAATAGGATAAAAAAACAATGCATTATATACAACTCTCCACAATAGTAAGGACCAAAAAATGGCTTGAAAAAACATGAGGATTTCTATTCTAGATTCTGGAAGAACCGGTGCAATAATGGGTGTTAAAATATAGGCTAAGGTAGTAGAAATGGTGGTTAAAAATATACTGCGGATTGTGAAATATACATCATATGATTTGGAGATTTGATACATTTCGAAAATCTCCCCAAATAATAAAAAATAAAAGGCATAAGTAAATAACCAAACCAATAGGTTTAGTTCAAATCCACTAAAATATTTTAAATTAAAAAGCAGAACTGTAACTATAATACCAACAATGGTCACTAACAAATCTGCCAATCGTAAAGCTACATTTCTCTTCAAAAACTTAATTTTTTTGATACTTTTCATTTTAGCGATGCAATTTATTCATACTGAATACGTACAGTTAAAATACTCATTAAATGTAGTACTTTCTCAGCCCATAATAAACCCAAATATTAAAAAAATATAAAGATTTTATCCAATTGAGCTGAGCTACTTCTCTGTAGAAAAACCATTGATGTTTTAATAAATTAAATTTACTTCTGGAATGAGAATTTTCTCTTATTCTATAAATGGCGAGACATTCTTGAATACCTTCTATATACGATATTTTCTTTAAATACTTTATCCACAACCCCATATCTTGTCGATATCTTATTTCTGGCATATATTCTTTACCTAATTTTTCGATATCGATAAAAGCAGTTAAACAACTTATGGTATTTGTTTTAAGAATAGAATTATAATTAGCCTGGATAGGTACAATTAAATTTCCTATTTTTGATGTCAAAGCTTCATTATACATTTCATAAGAAGAACATAAAAAACCTTGAGTTTGATTTATTCTCTTTAAGTTTTCTTCCAAAAATGTTGGAAACCAGTAATCATCCGCATCAATAAAGGTAAGATATTTACCTACAGACAGCTCAATTCCT
>JAMPYA010000216.1 GCA_023700885.1 Flavobacteriaceae bacterium | reverse complement strand
TCCATCACGTATGAACGAAGGGCAATTTTACGCTTTACCACAATCGCCTCAAACTTTTAAACAGCTTTTAATGGTTGGTGGCATGGATAAATATTTCCAAATTGTAAAGTGCTTTAGAGATGAAGATTTACGCGCTGACCGTCAGCCAGAATTTACGCAGATTGATTGTGAAATGGCTTTTGTAGAACAAGAAGATGTGCTAAATACATTTGAAGGTTTGACACGTCATTTGTTAAAAGAAATTAAAGGAATTGAAGTTGCTGAATTCCCTCGCATGACTTATGATGAGGCCATGAAAAAGTACGGAAACGACAAACCAGATATCCGATTTGGAATGGAGTTTGGCGAGTTGAACGATTTAGTAAAAGATAAAGGATTCGCCCTTTTTGATACACAAGAATTAATTGTTGGAATTGCTGCTCCAAACTGTGTAAATTATTCTAGAAAAGAAATAGATGCGCTAATTGAGTTTGTAAAGAGACCTCAAATTGGAGCTAGTGGATTGATATGGGTAAAATGCAATGAAGATGGAACTTTTAAATCATCTGTAGATAAATTTTATTCAGAAGAGGATTTAAAACAATGGGCTGAAAGATTAAATGCAAAAGCCGGTGATTTATTATTGGTTTTAGCAGGAGAAACCCACAAAACAAGAACACAACTCAGTGTTTTAAGAATGGAAATGGCTAAAAATTTAGGGTTGAGAAATCCAAATGTATTTGCGCCTCTTTGGGTTGTAGATTTTCCTCTTTTAGAATGGGATGAAGAAACCAAGCGTTTTCATGCGATGCATCATCCGTTTACATCGCCTAAAAAAGAAGATTTTGAATTATTAAAAACCAATCCCGGAAAAGTGAGAGCCAATGCATATGATTTAGTTTTAAACGGCAATGAAATTGGTGGTGGTTCTATTAGAATTCATGACAGAGATACCCAAAAAATGATGTTTGATTATCTAGGATTTTCTGAAAAAGAAGCTGAAAATCAGTTCGGATTTTTAATGAATGCTTTCGAATTTGGTGCGCCACCGCATGGCGGAATCGCTTTTGGTTTAGATCGTTTAGTAGCCATATTAGGCGGACAGGAAACCATACGTGATTTTATAGCTTTTCCTAAAAATAATTCGGGAAGAGATGTGATGATTGATGCACCAGCCGCATTGGATAATGTTCAATTAAGAGAATTAAATATCAAATTAGATTTACCTAATTTTTAGTAGAAATTAATTTTATACCGAGAAACGTTCGCAATCAAACAGAAATTTTGATTTTAAATGGTATTTTACAGAAACTAGAAGTTCTTGATTCATATAACTTCTTAAATTAATTCAACATGTTAAAAAAAATAGTTTATATCGTTTTCTTTATTGTTCTAGGTACTATATCTTATGGATATTATATCAAATCGGAGACACCACAAGATGGTGAAAAAATCATCGGAATTGGCGTTTTGCTTTTCGCTTTTATACTGATGCCTCTATTTATTTACTTGCGTTATAGAGGTCGAGATTTATCACATCTTACATTTAATCAACCTAAAAAAAACGAAGAAAAAAAGTAAGTTATTGCAAATAAATCAAATAAAATCTATATTTGATTCTTCAATTATAAAAAATTATTTAATCAAATTATCAAAATGAACGGCACAGTTAAATTTTTCAATGAATCAAAAGGATTTGGATTTATTACCAATGATGATACAAAAAAAGATGTTTTTGTACATATCACAGGAATCGCGAAAGGGGAAACTCTTTCTGAAGGGGACAAAGTAAGCTACGACGAAGGAGAAGGTCGCAACGGAGTTATTGCAACAAACGTTAAAGTGATCGGTTAATATATATAGATTATTATACTGAATACTTAAATTGGCCACTTTATTGAGTGGCTTTTTTTATTAATTTAAATTGCGTTTTTCAATAAAAAATCTTTGGATTAACTTACTACATTCTTCTTCTAAAACGCCTCCAGTTACTTGAGTTTTTGGATGTAATTTTGTTTTGTAATTGATGAATCCTCTTTTAGTATCATAAGCGCCAAAAACAATTTTTCCAATCTGAGCCCAATAACTTGCTCCTGCACACATCTGACAAGGCTCTAGGGTTACATATAAGGTACATTCGTTTAAATATTTTCCGCCTAAATAGTCAGCAGCAGCAGTATAAGCTTGCATTTCAGCATGAGCGGTTACATCATTCAAGGTTTCTGTTAAATTATGCGCCCGTGCAATAATTTGATTATTTAACACAATAACGGCACCAACAGGAACTTCTCCTTTAGCAAAAGCAGTTTCAGCCTCTACCAAAGCGCGTTTCATAAAATAAATATCGTTAAAAGGATTTTCCATAAAACAAAGGTAGTATTTATTAAAAAATAACATACATTGGTTAAGTATTCTATGAGCTTAAAAAAATGTAATTTTGTTGTGTGAATGACAACCTACTTAACCAAATAAATTATCCAAAAGATTTAAAGAATCTTTCTGAAAATCTACTTCCTCAATTAGCTAAAGAATTGAGAGATTTTATCATTGATGTAGTCTCGGTTAAAGAGGGACATTTAGGTGCAAGTTTAGGAGTTGTAGAACTTACCATTGCCTTGCATTACGTTTTTGATACGCCTGCTGATTTATTGGTTTGGGATGTTGGACATCAAGCTTATGGTCATAAAATTTTAACTGGAAGGAAACGTGAATTTCACACCAATAGACAATTGGGAGGAATATCTGGTTTCCCGAATAGAAATGAAAGTATTTATGATGCTTTTGGAGTTGGTCACTCTTCAACTTCTATTTCTGCTATTTTAGGAATGGCGATGGCTTCAAAATTGAAAGGTGATATAGAAAAAAAACATATTGCAGTTATTGGCGATGCATCTATAGCATCGGGAATGGCTTTTGAAGGATTGAATCACGCTGGAGTTTCTGATTCAAATATTCTGATTATATTAAATGATAATGAGATGGGAATCGACCCTAATGTTGGTGCTTTAAAAAACTATCTTACATCTGTTAAAAAAGGACAGAGTATACATCAGCAAAATTTATTTGAAGCTTTAAACTTTTCTTATACCGGACCTATAGATGGTCATAACTTGCCTTTATTAATTAAAGAACTTAAGCGATTAAAAAATACAAAAGGTCCACAGTTTCTACATATAATTACTACAAAAGGAAAGGGTTTAGAAAGTGCAGAAAAAGATCAGGTAAAATACCATGCTCCGGGC